>NZ_JADNQW010000007.1 GCF_015709455.1 Methylosinus sp. H3A | reverse complement strand
GGGCCCCGACGGCAGGCTCTTCACTTTCAGCATAGAAGCGCGTGTCGCGGCGCGCCTCACTCCGGCGGGAGGATGAAGCGATGCGGCTCGATGATCTTCGGATAAATCGCGAAGAGGGCGCGGCGCTCGGCGCGCTGGCGGGGCTCGTCCTCGTCTGCGGGGCGGCGGCGCTGTTCGCGCTCGCCGGGCGTGGCGGCGCGGCCGAGGAGAACGCCCAGCGTCGCGACGCGCTGGCGCGGCTCGAAGTGGCGCAAAAGCGCGCCGGCGGCCCGGGAGACCGGGGCGTCGCGCCCGAGGCGGCGCTTCTCGCGGCGCCGACCGCGGCGCTCGCCGGCGCGCAATTGCAGGCCTATGTCACGCGCCTCGTCGCGGCCCAGCACGCCGCTCTGACCTCGTCCAACGCCCCGCCGCCGATGGGCAAGGAGGCGGCCGACGCCGTCCAATTGCAGGCGACCTTCGACATGGAGCTCTCGGCGCTGCAGGCGCTGCTCTATGAGCTGGAGGCGGGGACGCCTTATGTCTTCGTCGAGGCGTTCTCGCTCCAGCCGCTGGACGGGGCGCGACGCGGCGGCTCGCAGCCGCTTTTGCGCGTCACCTTGAACCTTCGCGCCCATTGGCGCCGGACGGCGTCATGAGACGCTCGCTGCTCGTCGCTCTCGCCCTTCTCGCCGCCTCGCATGTCCCCGCGCAGGAGACGCCGGCCCACGTCGACGCCAATCCGCTGGCGCGCCAGCCGCTCGAGCGGTTCGCCGCGACGCGCGACCTCCCTTTGTTCTCGCCGAGCCGCCGGCCGCCGCCGACCCCGACGGCTCATCGCGAGGCCGAGCCGCCGCCACCCCCGCCCGAGCCGCCGGCCGTCGTGCTGCTCGGCGTGCTGACCGACGCGCAAGGAACGCGCGCTTTCATCCGGCCCAATCCGATGGACAAGGTTCGCGCCGCTCGCGTCGGTGACGATATAAATGGTTGGAAAATAACACGGATAGAACCGACGCGGATCATTTTTGGGCAGGATGAGCGCAGCAAGACATTCGCCATGTTCGAGACGAGGCGCGTGACGACGAAGACCGCGCGCAAGAATGCGCAGCGCTAAACTTTCGAAAGAATTTTTATGGTGACGCTTCGGGTTTCGCTCTCGCGCATCGTCTCGTGAATAGATCGCGCCCGCATGCGGGCCTATTCACGAGACGACGAGAGTCGCAATGGCGCAACACAGACGATCGCCGCTCTATAGATTGACGGAAGCTCTCGCGAAACGGCTCGGACTCGGGATCGTCGCTACGAGCGCCTTGCTCCATGGAGCCGCGCCGGCACAGGCCGCCGCCTACCACTCGGCGGGCGGCGCTCCCGCCGCATGGCGGGATTACGCATTGCTCGTCGGGCGTCGGGTTCAGGACTGGCTCGGACAGGACAGCGAGCAGACCCGCCGGCTGCGAATGTCCCTGGAAGCGCGCTCGCAGCAGAACGCCTCGCCGTCGACCATCGTGGCGCGTCTCTGGATTCTGGCGAATGGGACGGTCGAGCGCGTCGATTTGGAGGGATTCGATCCTGCGGACGCGGAGGTGTTGCGCGCGCTTCTGACGCGACAGGAGGTGGGCGCGTCGCCGCCGGCCGACATGTCGCAGCCGCTGCATTTGAAACTATCGTTGCAGGCGAAGAATTGAGCGGCGGGACGCATAATGGGAGCGCAGCCGATGCGCGCGCGGCTCTCCTGCTCGTCGCGGCGATGTTCGGCGCGCTCACGGTCGCTTCCCCTCTCGCGGCTGAAGAGACCAGCGATCGAAGCTCGGCGAAGGCGCCGGAAGCGGCGTCGTCGCGGCCGGGCTCGCCAGCGCTCTATCGTGCGCTGGCCGAAAACGAAGCGCGTCGCGCCGGAATGCCTGGCGAGATCGCCGACGCTGTCATGGCCGTCGAGAGCGGCTACGATCCCGGCGCCATAGGATCGGTCGGCGAGATCGGACTCATGCAAGTGCTGCCCTCGACGGCGCGAGCGCTGGGATTCGAAGGTCGGATGGAAGGGCTCGCCGTTCCCGAGACCAATATTCGCTATGGCGTGAAATATCTCGCAGGCGCCTGGCGGCTCGCTGGCGGCGATCTCTGCACGGCGGTCATGAAATATCGCGCAGGCCATGGAGAGACGCGCTTTTCGCATCGCTCCGTCGATTATTGCCTCGCCGTGCGCGCCAAGCTGATGGCGCGTGGCTATCCGGTCGCCGGAATCGTGCCGATCGCCACCTTCGGAGACGTGACGCCGTCTCGACTCCGCTCGGCGCTCGTCGCCGGATGTCGTCGAAATTGCCTCGCGGCGTCTGGCCGCGCCGAGCTCGATTTCGACGCGATCAACACGCGCCTCGATCATATCGTCATACAAGCGAACGCAAACGCCGTGCGGTTGCGGTAAGGCCCGTAGGCGGCCATGGCTACAAATCAATCGTTCGAAGGGACGAAACATGAGATGTCTCGGTGTCGCTATCCTGATGATGACGCTCGTCGCGCCGTGTCATGCGAACGACGTCGCGACGCCCAACGGAGAAATCATCGTCGGCGGCGGAGCGCCGCCGACGCCTGTGGCTCGAACCTGCGTCGACGTTCAAATCGGCGGCGATCTGGCTTTCGGCTGCCTCAATCGACGGCTGAGGCGCGACGTCGAGCGCGTCCGCCCGATCATCGAGGCGCCTCCCGTAGACGCTCGATCGTCCGACCTGAAGACCGGCGTCGTCAACATGCCGGCCATACGCCAGCAGTATGGGCGGAACTTCGGAATTTCGGCCGTCCCTTACCGCGAGCCGACGGTCAATGCCGGATCGCCGACCTTGCGACGTTGACGTCGCCGCGCTCGCATGGATGCGGGACGCGATGCAGGCGCACGGGTCAATCTGAAGAGTAGAGTCTGTCATGTTGGAAAATTTCTCGCAATTTCAGAAGATAGAAAATGGCGACAATAAAATGCGCCATCTTGCGAACCCGCGTGCGTCCGGCCGCGATCTCGCAGGCCTCTTGCCGTTGGTCAGCATAATCATCACCAATTATAATTATGGCCGTTTCCTGCGCGAAGCGCTCGATTCGGTCTTCGCGCAGACCTATCCGCATATCGAATGCATCATCGTCGATGACGCCTCGACCGACGATAGCGATGTCGTCCTGGAGAGCATTCGTCACCACGAACCGCATGTTCGCATAATATTGCATAAGGACAATTCGGGGCAGACAACCGCGTTCAGAACGGGCCTCGCGGCGAGCTCCGGCGAATATGTCGTCTTTCTGGATGCCGACGACATACTTCTCCCGGCCTTCGTCGAGACGCATCTCTTCGTTCATCTCTCGCTACGGATCGCAGTCGGTTTCACCTCGTCGGATATGTTCCAGTCGACGAACGGCCGCATTGTCAGATCGTCCTTGACCACCCTCAGCGATTACATTGCGGCAGGGCGCGGACTGCGCAAAGAGCGCCTGCGTCGCATCGACGCTCCCGAGTGCGACCTTTGGCCATTCGAACACGCGCCACTCGACGATGTCGAATCTCGCGTGCATTTCGTGGACCCGCTCAGTTCGGAGGATTGGGTCTATGCGCCGACGTCGGGGAATTGCTTCAGGCGAGACGCCCTGACATTGCTTCTCGGCGATGGTCCTCTCATGGATCTTCGATTCCACGGGGATACTTATCTGAACAAAGGCGTGCGGCTTCTGAACGGCGCCGCGCTCATCGATGCGCCCCTCACCATTTATCGAATTCACGGCGGAAACGGATTCGCGAGCCATGCGGAACTCTGCGGAGTCCATAGCGCTGCGCCCTTCAAGGCTTTCAGGGCCGAGTATTTCGCCTGGCGCGCGGTCGTGGATCGTCTGATCGACCATGTGGATGAGCTCGCGGAGCGCGTCGGCGCGGACCGCTATGTCAGGGCTCTCGTTTGCCTGCAAAAATCCTATGTGGACCATCCAGACTTTCAGCAGTTCGAGAGCCTCGCGCGTTATATCGAAAAGCGACTAGAGACGCGGGCGGATTCAATTCGCGCTTGCCTCGGCCTGGACCGGTTCGAACATTTATCGACGAGCGTGAAGCGCAGCAGCAAGCGGCGAGTCCGGGCGAAAAGACGGGAGCCGCGACCCTGGATAAGACCTTTGGCCGAATTGTTCCTGACGGCTGGTCGCTGCTCGACGAGCCTCGTGGCGCTTACGAAGATCGGCGATCGGCTCTGGCATTTCTGAGATCAGACCTGCACTGTCGGCTCTTCGTAGGCCTCCGGCGAGGCACATCGGGCGGCGAGCTTTTTGGCTTGCCGATCGGTGGCCCAGCGCCATGGCGGCAGGCGGCGAGATCTGAGATCTTGTGATCGGCGATGCGGGCCAGCACATCGGCGAGCGCATCCGTACGTAGAGCGCTCGAGCGTTCTCAACCGATTGATCTGACCCTCTGTCTGTTGCTCCAGGGTTCAGCCACGGCATTTTGCAGGCGTTGTCACATTGGTTCTGGTGCGCGCCGTCGACAAGGCGGGAAAGACGGTGGACTTTTTGCTGCGCGCGAAGCGAGATGTCGCGGCCGCCAAAGCGTTTTTCCGTCGTGCGTTCGCGAGCCAAGGACGCCTACCGCGCAAAATCACGCTCGACGGATATCTCCTGAATTGACATGCCAAAGCGCCGTTATTGGTTACGATCCCACCATGCGCCGACATGATCCCGACACGCCTATCGCGGTCGAGCCGACCGTCGTTGCAGCCGAAAGACCGACGCGTGGATCGGTGCGCCGTGGTTTTCCAGCGGCGACGATGGACGCGTCTAAATATTTGCCGAAAAGATTTTCGCGGCCGGCTGCGATTACGCCGGGCGGCGCGCCGGCGCGGTCACAACCGCCTGCCGCGCCGCCATCGTCGCAACGCATTCGCCCGCCGCCGCGGCGCAGACCGATGATTCGGGAGGCTCTCAGGGCAGCGCGCGGAAGAAAAGGCCCCTGATCCGGCCGTCGAGCGCCAGGTCGATGCGCCATTCGGTCGCGCCTTTTTCGAATTGCGCACGATAGACGTCCCAGCCGTTCAGGCCGACGCCGTCGAAACGAACGTCCCGCAATTCACCTTTACCGGCGAGCTCGGCCGCGATCGCCTCCGCTCGCTCGAGCGCCAATGTGGCGAGCGGCTCTGTCATGCGCGCGCAGTCGATCTCTCCACGCTGAGATTCATCGATCGCTCGGCGGATCGCCACTCCGCTGTCTGGCTGCGGCCGATTGTCGTGGATTCTGCGGGTCAGCTCGTCGGCTGCACGCTCGACCTCCGATTCGTCGATCCGTCTCGCCACTAATTCGATACCGTTCTGGTGGTTCGTCAGCGCGTTCGCTGTTCGGTTGCGGTCGATGGAGAACACGATCTGAGCCGGGACGACCTTCAGAAAGAACTCTGTCTCGCTCTCTGGAAAAATCTCATAGCTGGCCTGTCCGGTCACCTGCTCGAAGAGCCGTTTCTCGTCGCGCGTGATCGTTATCGTAAGTCCGACGGCCTCGAAACGGTAAACGCCCACGTAGCGGTCGTAGACCTCGGGATCGATGGGGGTCATCTTGCGCGGGCGCGCCTGCTCGTAGCGGCGCTGCGCGATCAGGTCGAGCGATGTCTGCGTCATTTTCGTCTCCTTTGCGAGTGTAATGAGCTCATCGAGCGAGAGCGTCCTGCCGGCGGAGAGTTTCGTTCGGGCGGCGTTGACCAGCGCCAGCCTCTCGTCGATGCGCTCGCGTTGCTCCGTGAGCGTCGATTGCTGCATCCCCAGAGTCCGTTCGAGATCGACCGCGCGGCCGTCGAGCAGCGCGGCGATGCGCGACAGGCTGAGGCCGAAGCGCTTCAGAGCGAGCACCTCGTGAAGGCGGGCGATTTCCTTTACCCCGTAAAGCCTCCAGCCCTTCGTTGAACGGCGCGGCGTCAGAAGGCCGCGTTGCTCATAGGTTCTGAGGCCGCGGACCGTGACGCCGATGCGCTCTGCGCATTCCGCCGCGGTAAGCAATGTGTCCTTCCGTCTCGACTCTTTCACCAGACAAGCCCTCCTGCTCCCCAGGGTCTAATCTATGACCCAAGGTACGGCGCAAGCGCCATTTTGCGATCTCGGAAGCGGAGCGGCTCGTCGCCCTGTGTCTGGCGGCGCCGGTCGTGACCGTCCCTTTCGTCGCGAATTTCGCAGCAAGCCGCGACCAGGATGATCGACCAGGAGAATAGCGCGCCCGCATCCGAGTCCCATTCCGCTAGTGGCCTACGTCACGATCGCCGGGATCGAGCCGATGCATCGAATCAGGAAAGGTCAATTCGCGCTGAGCAAATTTTGTACGACTGGCAAGACAGCGCCGGCGATCTGGACCTCCGTGCTTGCCGCCTGATCCAAAGAACGCCCGAACCCAACTTCATCGCCGTTCGTGAAATTTGCACCACAGCCCGTTTCCCGACTTGGCTGGCGGCGTCATGAATCAGGGTTTACGTAGCGACGCGATCATCACGATGCGCAGGCCCGAAAAACGATCGGTGAAATTGACGGTGCGCTCGTAGGCCAGCCCCACCAGATAGGTGGGAGTCGAGATGCGGAGATATTCCGGGCGGCCCTCGATCAGTTCGATGCGCTCGACCGCAAACCCAGCGGCCGATGCGAGCCGCCGCACTTGGCTGCCGGAATTGGCGCGGTAGAACGTCGGAAAGGTGTCGAGTTCTTCGCGCCCACGGCGCTTGTTGAACCATTGGTGAAATCGATGCGGCGTAAGGCGCGCGATGAGCGCCATGTAATGATTGCGGTTCGGCGTTTTGAACAGCAAGCGACCGCCCGATTTCAGCACACGAAACGCTTCGGCGAAGACGGTTTCGGGTTCGTCGAGATGCTCCATGACATTGTCCGAGAAGACGAGATCGAACGTCGCGTCGGGATAGGGAATCTTGCCGGCGTCGGCCGAACGCCCCTCGTCGAGATATGGGTTGGATTCGACACGAGGATCGAGGTCCACACCGCACACCCGGCGAGCAATCCCCTGGAAGTTCATCGCCTCGACGATGCCCGCCCCGGCTCCCAGATCGAGGATCTCGGAATCGGCCGACAGCGCTTCCAGGATGCGCCGCCGGAACATAATGTCGTCCCAGTTGCGCACATATCCCAGATAGAAAGTCTGGTCGATCCTGTGGATCAGAGCCATCGAGATCCCTCCACCGCCAGCTCGATCGTCGCCGCGCCGACGGCGGTCTGGATATGGCGCATCGACTTGCGTACGGCTCCGAGGAACGCCTGACTGGCGTTCTCCATCAAATGTCGACGATCAGCGACCTGAAGCGCGTGAGGCAGAGCCCGTCGCGCTGCGATGGCGTAGCTGCCTCGGCGCGCCAGCCATGCTTCGGCGATCGCCGGCTCACGATCTGCAGCGTTCAGAGGCGCTCGATGAACGGGATGTTCTTGAAGCGGGGGCGATTTGCCGATCGAGTGGCCGCTTGTCCCCTAGATGCATGAGGAACAATGGACCGAAGGTAAACAGTCCATCCGCCAAAATCTGGAAGAAATAGCCCCGCGTCTGCATGTAGAAGCCGAAGAATACAGGGACGAGCGCGCACCCGGCGATGCGGGCTTCCCGTCCCAGGCGGTTGAGGCGACGGACGAGATGGATGGCCAGACAGAAATACAAGAATGCCAATATGGGCAGTCCAACCCAGCCGAACTGCAGCAACATTTCCACATGCTGCGGCGCGGCGACGCCGGCCTGTTCGACACCCTCGGTGCTGAAGCCACCCAAATAGTGGGCTAGATAATCTGGCCCAGGCTTGTCCTTCCAGATGAAACTCGGAATGAGACGCGCCAGTCCCACGATCCACGGCTTGCCGAGAACGAGCTCGGGCAACGGGTTGGAGGCGGTGAACGAAAACGCATAGAGCGCCCCGACCTCTCCGCCAAACGAAAACAGGATGTCCGTCCAGCTCATGCCATCGAGCTTAGCGAGGTCGACGCCTTGGCCGTAGGTCCTGGCCTGGCCCATGGCGTTGCCGCCGAGGATCCCGACAATTGTCCCGACGACAATGTAACTCACCCTGATCTTGATACGGCGCATGAGCAGGAAGCTCGCGGCCACGGTGTAGCCCAGGAGGATCAACCGGGTTCGGAAGCCCGTTGTCAGCAGTATCAGGCAGACGACTACCAGGACAACAAGTGACCGCGCGTTGAAATTCTCCCGAATGAGAACGACGAGCGTGAGCGGCAACAGCATCGTGAAGGACATGTTGAGAAAGGAAAAGTCGCTCACCTCCGCCGCGATGGACGCCGAATAATTTTCGTCCGCCATGAGGTTGAGGCGTCCCAAGGCCACGGTGACTGCAATGCCTGCAGCCGCCGACGCTGCGAGAAGCCAGAAAGCCGCATCACTCGACCGACGCTCGACCAATCGAAGCTGCGCCGGATCGACGGCTAGGTCGCCGCGTCCAGCTACGCAGGCCGCGTAAGCTCCCAACGCATACAATAGGACTGCGAAATGCGGCCATTCAAGCGTTGTGAGGGTCATCCCGAAGTGGGATTCGTTGTTTCCCGAGAGTGAGATAGCTGGCATGACGAAGAAATAGGTAATGGCGGTCAGCGCCATCATGCTCGGTAGGCACATTGCTCCTAGTGCGAACCTTCCCGCGGAAGCGACAAAGATTGCCATGAGCAGGACGATCGTCACGATGCCTATTTCTGATGCAACGAGTCCCATGCCTACCTCCCACGACCGCCGCATGAGCTGGACCGCCTATCGGCTCCGAGCAATTCTTTGGCGACGATGACGAGGCGCTCCTCAGGCCTCGTCACTGTAGCGGCAGCCGTGGCTGGCGCTGCGCTCGACATTGCGGCGCGAACCGGCGTGTCGCCGGCGCTTTTCTGGATGGCGTCGGCAATCTCGGGCCCGTCGCGCTCTGGCGCATTGAAGCCCTCGACCACCGAGTCGCTCGATCGGCGAAGGAGCCGCGATGATATAGACGTTGCAGTGGGCGATGTCGGATTGATTTGCCGTGAATCGAAGCTTGCCTGCCCCTCGCAATTCCATGTCGTCGACGTCGAGCGGCGAGTAGCGCCCCGTGACAGGCTCCGATATGCGCTATGCATTGATATCGAACCCAAGCACATCGCGTTTCTTGGCGAATTCGACGGCGAGCGGCAGCCCCACATCGCCGAGACCGATGACAGCTATTTCGAGATCGCGGAGAGCGTTCATCGTACAGCGTCCATTCATAGTGACTCGAGAGAAACATCAATAGAAAAAGGCGCCCCTCGTCATCGGTCGCAGGTGACAGGAGCGATACGCCAAAGCGGATGACACGGTGTTCATATCGAGTTAGTGTCCGGCTTTGCCACGCTACCGCATTACGGGTGATCAGCACTCGGCCCACGGAGGATCGAAAGGCGTGGCCTTCGGCACGGGGGTGACATAGCGCTTGGAGTGTCGACAAATCTATCCGTTCGTATCCGTAAGGCTCCCTGGAAGGCTGTGCTGCAAATTTCACGAACGGCGATGAAGTTGGGTTCGGGCGTTCTTTGGATCAGGCGGCAAGCACCGAGGTCCAGATCGACGGGCGAACAGCTTCCCGTCATGGCGATCCGATTGCGTCGCACGAAAACGTCCTCGGCCGACGCCGGGGAGAGCGTGCTGGTTGTCGGCCGGCCGGTCGGAGCGTTGCGCGCGTGGTTGGCCTTGGCGAAAATCGACGCCGGCCCGCTGTTTCGGCCGATCGACAAATGGGGGAACATCGGCGCCGCCGCGCTCGATCCGCAGAGCGTCAATGTGATGATCAAGAGCCGCTGCTCCGTCGCGGGACTCGATCCGGGAGATACTCGGCGCATGGGCTGAGGTCCGGCTATCTCACCGAGGCGGCCCGCGCCGGTGTCCCCTCCCCGAGGCCATGCAGCAGTCGCGGCATCGCTCCGTGCAGCAGGCGGCGCGCTATTACAACGAGGGCGAAATCATGTGGGGCAGGGCAGCCAGGTTGGCCTGATCGCGAGACGCACGCCGCGCCGTCCGTTTCGATCCACGCGCCCGCACGGGGCGCGACTAGCCGATGAGGCGGCGGGCGAATCGGAGCGGGAGGGCCCGTCATGGTTCGAATCGGGGGCTTTTGGGAGCACTCTCGCGAACAGGCCGGTTACGGAGACGGTTTCCTCGTCTTTCGAGCCGCCCGCTTCACGGGCTGGGCGCGAGCCCTTTACCCGACCGCCCCGCCTCCTCCCCTCCGCGCGACGCCCGTTCAACTAAACTTTGTGCAGGGACCGTGATGCCTTAAGTGTCTCGAACGCAGTGGAGCAATCTAAGTCAGCGAGGACGTGAGGGAATGGCCATTTTTAAGAACGCCGGTTTTGACGAGCGCCGAAGCGCCGCCGAGGCGGCGAAAAAAGCAAAGCTGGAAAAATTTCGCGCCTTGACGGCCCAGATCAACGAGGGCGCGGCCGAGCGGCTGATGGCCCGGCAGGCGATCCTCGCCGCGCGCGAGGCGCGAGCCGAAGAACGCGAAGCCGCCCGCCTCGCCGCCGAAGCCCGCGCGGCGGAAGACCGAGCCGCGCGCGAAACGGTCCTCCAGGCGGAGCAGGCGGAACGCGACGCGAGAGCCGCCGAGCAGGCGGAGCGTGAAGTTGCGTCCGCGGCCGAACGCAAGGCCGCCAGAGACGCACGCTACGCCGCCCGAAAGGCCCGAAAATAGCGACGACCCGGCGTCGGCGTCGCAAACCGTCGACCCTCCAGCCCGCCGGATGAGTCGAAATCGAACGATTGTTTCGAAGAGGGCCGAGAATGGGAATCGCTCGAAACAGTCGCTCATTCGGCGCTTGTCGTCGGCATATGCCGGGAGGCCGACCAGAGATGCGTTCGTTCGTGTCGCAACGGACGCATCCAGGCCGTCGGTTCCCCGTCGCGCTCGAGCTGCCGGGAGGTGAATCGCCACGTCGTCGGCGCCCGTCGCCCGCACGTTCAAGGGCGTCCGAGATTCAGCTCTCTCGTGAGCTTCTCCCAGCAGTCGACGAACTGTCGAGGCTCTTCCAGTTCGAGCGCGGCCGCGGCGGTCGTCTCGAAAGCGAGTCGACCGCCGCCAAACAGCGGGACGCTGTGAGCGCG
Source organism: Methylosinus sp. H3A (assembly GCF_015709455.1). Lineage (NCBI taxonomy): Bacteria > Pseudomonadati > Pseudomonadota > Alphaproteobacteria > Hyphomicrobiales > Methylocystaceae > Methylosinus > Methylosinus sp. H3A. Next base: position 140,481 of record NZ_JADNQW010000007.1, on the reverse strand, counting down.
CTTTCGGCTCGCTCCTCGCGAACGGATGCTATTGTCGACGAAACACGCGGGCCTTCGATTGCTCGCCATTCGAATAGGTCAGCCGCACGGACACGGCTTTCAGTCCCGCGGGCGCTTTCAGATACGGCGCCGCGTCTGCGGGGATGGAATAGGGATTGCGCTCGTCGCAAGGCGGCATGGGCAGAACGGTCGGCGGCTTGTCGTCGAAGCCCAATTCGGCTTTGGCGATCGCGCAGCGATAGCTCATCAACTGCGTGTAGTAGACCAGACGGCCGTCGGGACTGAACGCCGCCCAATTGTTCCAGAACCGCTCGAGAAGGTCGCGGTGGCCGTCGACCAACGCCCGATGCGGATCGAATGAGACGGGAAACGGGCCGACGGCGCGGCTCGAGGCGTCTTCATATTTGATCCAGAGCGTCGACGGCGGCGTGTCGGGGGGCAGATCGAAGGATAGATTGGGCATGAGCCGGCCCGTGCGCTGATCGATCGCCGCCGTTTCGCCGGTCGCCGAAAATTCGCCAGTCTCGCCGAGCCGCCAAGCCAGAGCGACGGCGGGCTCGGGAAGGGAGACCGACACTGTCCAGCCGGCGTTGGAGCGCATGAATTGCGCCGCGGGAGCGCCGCGAGCCGTCGCATGTTCCGCTTCGAGCGCCGCGTGGCGGCGGCGCGCGCGCTCGAGCCATTCGGCGAGCGCCGAATGGTCCAGAAAGAAGGGCGTCAGTCCGCCTTCCGCGTCCGCGGCGAGAAAAGCGGCGAGCGCGGCTTTCTCTTTTCGTCGGTCGCCGATGGTCTGCGCGCCGACCCGGTCATCGGAATACTCGTCCGCGAGAAGCATCTGCGCCGGCGAGAAATCGGGTCGCGCGGCGACGAAAGCCTCGATGCGACGGCGCCGCTCCGCGCCGTCGAACAGCGTTGCATGAACCAGCGCGGCGGCGCCGGAGCCGGTCGCCTCGCGCAGGCGATCATAGGCCTCCCGCGCGCCGGCGCGCCCGTCCTGGGCGCGCAGCAGCGCCGCGAAGCGCAGATGCGCGTCGAGCGCCTCCGTGCCGAGCTCCGCGAGCGCCAGATAATCGCGCCGGGCGGAGGCGGCGTCGCCGCGCGCCTCGAAAGTGCGGGCGTTGTGATAGAGTTCCGGAGCCGTGCGCGCGTCCTGGACGACGCCGCCGGATTTCGCGAGCACGGCATAGGCCTCGGCGGAGTCGGAGGGGGAGAGCCCGACCGGCGCGAACGCCGGCCCGCCGCTATGTTTCGTGAAGGTGAGCGCCGCCGCCGCCGCGATGAGGAACACGCCGGCCGCCGCCGCGGGCGTTCGCCAGCGCGGGGCGGGCTTTGGCGGTGGCGCGAGCCTCGAACCCGGCGCGCGACGCCATTCGCCGGCGACGGTGCCGGCCATATCCACGACGAAGGCATGCACGGGCTGAGGAATATTTTTGACCTCCTGCGCGCCAATGTCGCGGAACGGCACGGAAATCTTGTTGCCGACCTGCTCGAAGACGCTGCGGGAGACGCAAATGCCGCCCGGCTCCGCCAGCCCCTCGAGCCGCGCGGCGATATTGACGCCGTCGCCCAGAAGGTCGCCGTCGCGCTCGACCACATCGCCGATGGTCACGCCGATCCGAAACAGCATCTGGCGACGCTGCGGAACGCCGAGATTTTGGGTTCGCAGCGATTCCTGAATGTCGATGGCGCAGCGGACAGCCTCCACAGCGCTCGGAAATTCGGCGAATACGGCGTCGCCGGCCGTATTGAACACCCGTCCGCCGGCCTTGCCCACGAATTCGTCGAACACCTCGCGACTGGAGGCGAGACGCGCCAGCGCATCCTCCTCGTCTTCCGCGACCAAGCGGCTGTATTGGGCGACGTCCGCGGCGAGAATTGCAGCGATCTTACGTTGCATTGCGAGGATTTCCTACGCACGAAAGGTCGGCGACGACCGGGATCGCCCCGTGGTCGAGCCGCGCTCCACGAAGCTTATTATGACTTACAATCGTCGACTCTGCCGACGCCGTTTTTTCGGCCCGACGATAGGGGATGAAATCCGATCTGCGTAATTGCATTTTGGTCATATACGACCACATCGCTCGATGGAATACCCGAGGCCGACCGTTCGCGTCGCCCTCGGCATGACATCCGCCGGTCGGCGGGCTCCCGCTACTTTGAAAGTCTGGACGTCAGGACCGAGCTCGTCGCTCGATGGCGATAGGAACATGCGCCGATGCGCGCGGATGCCGTCGTCGCGCCACACGCTTCTTCCACCAGATGTAGACGCCGGTGGCCGAGAGCGTCGCGATCACCGCGCCCATAGCGCAAACGAAAATCTTCATCGGCAGACCGAATACGGCGGCCGTGTGCAACGCGGCGAGCCAACGGTCGATCACATCGCCGGCTTTTTCCGAAGCGCTTCCAGTCCATGCCGCCTCGCGCAGAACGCCCGTGTCCGCATCGAAGGTCACTGAGGCTCCAGCGCGCTTCCCAATGTCGAGCGAACTATGTGCGGAAATTGTGTAGACGCCATGCTCGCGATCGAGGGCGATAGACTCCTCGCGCTCGATCGCGAAGCCATTCTGGCGCGCCTGCTCGCCGAGGAGAGCGCGACCCACGTCGCGCGCCTCGCGCCAGTCGAGCCGTGGGCGGTCGAGCGGATTCGCGCGCATGGGCGGGTTCGCGTTCGGCCGCGACAGGCCGAACAGCGCGCGCATCGTCGGCGTATAGACGCCATCGAGGTTGAAGCCGACGCTCGACCAGGCGAAAACGAGCAGCATCGCCCAGGTCCAAAGTCCGAAAGCGCGATGAATGTCGAAATTGATGCGATAGGCGCCGGCGCCGAACTTGATCAGCCAAGCCGGCCTCCAGCGGCTCCACCAGGATTTGGCCGAGGCAATGCGCTTTTCACCTCGCTGCTGCGGTAGGGTGAGATAAGCGGAAACGAAACAGTCTATCGTCCAGACGAGCGCGGTGACGCCGAGCAGATAGGCGCCGAGGCCGCCCGTGCTCGCCGGCAGCGCCAGCGTGTAATGCAGGCGATAGAGGAAGAAGATAATGTCCTTCCGCGCCAGCGAAACCTCGCCCCAATCGCGGGCGCCGAGCTTCTCGCCCGTGTAAGGATCGAGCGAAACGAAGGTCGTGAGAGCGCCGCCTTCCGGCGCTCGCCGGTGGACCCTGATTTCGAATGAGCGGCCCGGCTCGATGCGAAGGGGAGCCGCGTCGATCCTCGCGTCTGGATAGAGCGCGGCGGCGCGTTCGCGCAAGACGAGCGGATCGAGCATAGGCGCGTCACGCGGCGCGACGGTCGCTAGCTCCGGGTTGAGCCAGACGTCCAGTTCCTCGCGAAACGCGAGCACGCCGCCGGTCAGCCCGACGATGACGAGAAACCCCGCCATCGCCAAGCCCGCCCAGCGATGAACCCGCACCCAGAAGGCGCGAGACATCGTCAGAACTCCATGCGGATGGAGCCCTTGAATGTTCGCGGCGTTCCGACGCCGATCTGGAACTGGCCTCGGTTGCCGGTGGGGTAATAGCGCGTGTCGGCCAGATTTTCGACATTGAGCTGCGCGGTCAGCTTGGTCCCGTAGAGGCTCCAGCTATAGGACGCGAGCAGATTGAAGATGGCGTAGCCGGGAACATGATAGCTGTTCAGGCTGTCGCCATAGGATTTGCTACGGGCGTTGACTCCGCCGCCGAATTTCAGGCCCTTCCAATCGCCGTCCTGCAATTCGTAGGTCGTGAACAGATTGCCCATGTGACGGGACACATCCGCCGGGATGAAGCCGGTGAAGCCCTTGAAGCTGACCATATTGCCGAGCGGATCGCTGACGACGCCCTCGTCCTTGGCGACGATCGAGTCGATATAGGAATAGCCTCCGATCACCTTCCAACCGGGCAGGATCTCGCCTGCGACATCCAGCTCCACGCCTCTGTTGCGAATCTCGCCCGTCGCGACGCGATAGCCGAGAGCGGCTCTGGTCGGATCGGGGTCCGACACGCCGACATGCTGCTTGATGAGATTGTAATAGGCCAAAGTCGCCGTGAGGCGCTTGTCGAACAGCTCGGTTTTGACGCCCACCTCCCATTGCTGGGCAGTTTCCGAAGGCAGAATTTGCTGTGTCGGCCCGGCGGGACCGGAGAGACCGCCGGCGGAGCCGAAGTTTTCGAGATAGCTGCCATAGAGGCTCACTTCCTCGATCGGCCGCCACAGCAGGCCGAACCGCGGCGTGACGCGCTGAGAATTATTGCCGAGCTGCTCGCCGTTTCCGTCATAGGCGTTCGAATGCGTGATGGCGCGGTCGTAGCGAGCTCCGGCCAACACGAACAGATTGTAGGGCAGCTTGAGCTGATCCTGAACATAGAATCCGTACCAGTCTTCTCGGTTGATCGAGGTCGAGCCGGGAAGGAAGCTATTGTATTGGCTCAGATTTGTCGGCGTGACGCTATGGATCGGAAACAGATAGTCGATGTTCGATTGCCGAATTTTCGATGCGCCGAAAAACGGATTGAACGCCCGATTGGAGAGGTAATCGCCGCCGACCAGCACCGAATGCTCGACGCCATAGGTTTCGAATCGTCCCGTGAGATCGAGATTTAAATTCACGCTGTCTCGCACGCCGCTATTGGCGATCGCGACGCGGCTCAATTGCGTCGGCGAATTGGCGGCGAATCCGACCGGAACCACCAGGTAATTGTCCGAGTGATAGACAATGCCTTCGAAGCGATTGGTCAAAGTCCAATCCTCCGAGAATTTATGCGAGAAGTTATAACCGTATTTCACGGTCTCGACATTCATCGAGGAGTTCGGATCGTTGAACGACCGCTCGCGCGGCAGAAAGGCCGCCGGCCCCACGCCGAACACCAATGAGAGCGGATCGTATTTGGTGAATCCGAACGTGCCGACATCGAAGGGAATGGCTTGACGGCCATATTGCAGATTGAATGTTATTTGTGTCGCGGCGTCTATATTCCACCGCACAACCGGCGAGACGAAGTAATTTCGTGAATAGTTCGTCTCATGAAAGGAATGCTCGAGATCCGCCTCCGCCGTCAGCCGATAGAGCAGCGTGTCGTCTTTGGTCAGCGGTCCGGTGGCGTCCAGCGTCGTTCTGTAGGAGCCATAGGAGCCGAATTGCTGCTGGAGGACGTAATGCGGAATCGCCTCGGGCTGCTTCGTCACGACGTTGACGATGCCGCCGGGGTCCGCGCGGCCATAGAGGATCGAAGCCGGCCCTTTGAGAACCTCGACCTTCTCGACATTGATCAGCGATGACGTTCCCGGCAGGCCGCTCTGCAATCGCAGCCCGTCCGTATACACGTAAGGGGTCGTGAAGCCGCGGATCTGAAATTGATCATTGCCGCCGATATAGCCGGAATCGAATGAGCGAACGCCGCTGACATTGTCCACCGCGCGCGCCAGCGTCATCGCCTGCTGATCCAGCAGCACCTGCTGCGGCACGACTTGCACCGAGACTGGCGTCTCCATGATGGACGTGTTGGTCTTCAGCGCTGTTGTCGCGTTTTCGGAGTGATAGCTGGTCTTTTCCGCCTCGGCGCGCGCCGATTGCGCTGTCGGGCGAACCGGCCCCGCGGCAGCGCCGATCTCGATCGCCGGCAGTGACTCCTGCGCCGACGCCGAGTGGGAAAAGGACAAGGCCGCGAGCGCGCCGGCGGATGCGCCGCGCAACAGGATGGAACGAAGCATGGGAATTCTCCTTGCGCGGCGATCGACGCCCGCATGAACCGTGACGAGGTGATTTGGCCCTTCGGCCCTCATTCAGCCGGTCAGGAGAAATAGGGCGGCGCCTGCGACGACCAGGAACTGGCCCAGCCCGTGGGCGGGCGGACCAGCGCCTCGCGCAGCCGAGCAGGCGAGGCGGATAGGTGCCGAGGCGTGAACGCTTCGCTCTCCGGCGTCAGGCTCGCGAGCGCTGCGCCGTCGAAATCGCGCGCGCCGCAAAGGACGCAGCACTGGGCGTGATTGCCGCTATGGGCGGGTGGCGCATCGCCGCCATGCGCATCCGCGACACAAGGCGCGCCACGGGCAGAGGCGGCGAAACTCGCCTCGCCGCGGCGCGTAAGATGCGCGCCCGAAGAGGGGACGGCGGCGAGACTCTGGAAGGTGAACAGGAGCGCCAGCATGCAGACGAGAATAGAGCGCGCCGAAAACGCCGGTCGTCGGCGCCTTCCCGCTCGCTGATCCTCTCGCGCGAACATCATGACTGCCCACATTCCCCAAAAGACCCATTCGGCCAATGCTATAGCACGATTTTTATCGGGCTTTCGCCGGACCGCGCCACGGGTCGCTGGCTCGAGCATTAAGAGGGAAGTGTCGTGGGAACCTCGCGGATCGAAAAATACATTAAAAAGGCGGGAACTGTTGCAAAGGCGCCACAGCGCCAAAGCCGGCATGCATGAGAGTCGCTGCTTTGCGCGGCCCGCCGGGCGCTTGCCACAGGCGCCGTCTTCGTTATGAAATGGGTGACGCGCATTTCGGACGCATAGCGCTCGAACCGCGCAATGGTGAAAGCTGGGAGCGGCGCCCATGCGAATTCTTTTGGTGGAAGATCATGCGGCCTTGGCGTCGCAAGTAATGTCCAGGATCGAGCGTGCGGGCTACGGCGTCGATCGAGTCGGCACGAAAGAGGATGCGGTCATCGCGCTCGAGGATCGCGCCTATTCGCTCGCCTTGCTGGATAGGCGATTGCCGGACGGGGACGGCATCTCCCTGATCGCGCTTCTGAGAAAAAAGCAACCGGCGATCCGTATTCTGATGCTGACCGCGCTCGACGCCATCGACGATAAAATCGATGGCTTGGAGGCCGGAGCGGACGATTATCTGACCAAGCCGTTCAACCTCGACGAGATGATCGCTCGGATTCGCGCGCATCTTCGAAAGCATGGAGGCCAGCCGACGCCGCCGATCGAGCTCGGGGCGCTGTCCCTCGATCTCGATGAACGCACTGTGTCGATCTCCGGTCGACCGGCTGTATTCTCGCGCGGAGAATTGATCTTGCTGGAGACATTGCTGCGGCGCGCCAATTGCGTCGTTTCGAGAGAAGCTCTGAACGCCCAGCTCTATGGGCACGAGCTCGAGACGCAGGACCATGCGTTGACGTCGCTGGTGTCGCGGCTTCGCGTTCGTCTGACCCAATCGAAAGCCGGCGTGGAAATACATTCGGCGCGTTCTCTCGGCTACATCATTCGGGAAATGAAGTCGATCGAGGACGAGGCGTGACGAATGCGCCATCGCTCGCGTTGCGCGTCACTGTTCTGCTGACGGCCGCGCAGCTTCCCGCATTCGTGTTCGCTTGGATCGTGATGTTCGTCCTCGGGCTCGCCAAGGTCGGCGGCTTCAATGCGTCATTCGATGAAATGGCGTCTGTTCGCGTGTCGGCTCTCGTGAATGGGTCATTGGTTCGCGGAGAGGACGGCCTCGGGAAAATCGAGCCGACGCGCGAATTGCAGGCGGAAATCCAACGCGTTCCCGGTCTGCTTTTCGCTGTGTTCGATCCGGTGCGGATGCAGCCTCTCGCGGGCTCGTCTCCGAAATTGGTCTCCAAATTGGCGAGCCTTGCCGAGATCCGGGCCGATCATCTGCATTTCACCATGGGGGACGAACAATGGCCCGGCAGTTCCGGCCATATGATGTTTCGCGTGACGCCCGTCGGCTTGATGCAAGTCGCGCTCTACGGACAAAAATTTCGGCCGGAGGACATTTTTTTCTCCCTCGAGAATGACCTGGCCTGGGTCAGCACCTATCTGATCGTCGCCATGCTGACGACGTTCGGGCTCGCTTGGATCGTCGTCCGGCGAGGCCTGACGCCTTTGCGGGCGGTCGCCGGCGAAGTCGCCCGCATCGACATGAACTCGCTGCGCCAGCGTTTGCCGACGAGCGGCGTTCCCATCGAAATCGCGCCTTTGGTCGACGGGATGAACGAGGCGCTGATGCGCCTGGATGCGGGAGTGGAGCGACAGCGGCGCTTCACCGCCAATGCGGCGCATGAATTGCGCACGCCGCTCGCCATAATGCGCGCGCGCTTGGAGAATGCGAAAGCGTCCACGCTCAAGAGCGAATTGCTGGGCGAGGCGAGCCAGCTTCGTTCGATCGTCGAGCAAATGCTGGTCGCCGCGCGGCTGACGGAAGGCCAGACGACGCTCGATCGACGCATCGATCTCGAGCAATCGGTTCGACAAATCGTCTCCAACTTTCTGCCGCTCGCGATGGACTGCAATCGATTCATCGATTTCGAGAGCAGCGCAGCGTCCGTGATCGTCCGCGGCAATCAGCGCGCGATCGACTGCGTCGTGACCAATCTCATCGACAATGCGCTTCGCTCCGAGCCGAAAGACGGAACAATTCTGGTCCGCATCGACGACCACGGCGTCATCGCGGTCATCGATCACGGCGAAGGCGTCGCGCCGACCTTTCGCGAAATGGTTTTCGAACCCTTTTGGCGAAAAAGCGAGTCCGGCACGGGCCTCGGGCTGGCGATCGCAAAAGAAATAATAGATGCTCACGGTGGCCGCATTTGGGTCGAAGAGACGCCCGGCGGCGGCGCGACATTCAAAATCGCGCTGACGCTGTTGCAGGAGTGAAGCCTCGCCACTGGGGGCGGCGGGAATCACAGTGGCGATAACCGATTCGAGCGCGAAGCGATTTTCGTCGACGAGAACCCACGCCTCGACGAGGACGTGACCCGCGCCCCTTCCACCGGAGGGCTTGCGCCTCACGCGTCGACGCCGCAAAGTACGGCGGAAGGGAAGCTGCGTCATGTCCAACAGTCACTTCGCTATCGCCGCCGCGGTCGTCGCCGCGGTCGTCGCCGCGGTCGGTTTCTTCGGGCCGGCGCGCGCGGAGCCGGTCGGCTCGGTGGTCGCGTCGCGTGGCGTCGCTGCGCTGGAGCGCGCCGACGAGCGTTCGCCGGCGGAGGCGGGCGCGGCGGTCATGCTGAACGATCGCGCCACGACCGGCGAGGCGTCGCGGCTCGATCTCAAGCTCGGCGCCGCGACGCGACTGCGGCTCGGCGCCAATGCGGCGCTGAAAGTCGACAAATTCGTCGCGAAACTTTCCGCCAGATCCACGCTGGAAGAGGGCGCGGTTCTGATCGACCGCGCCACTGGGGCCGAAAAAAACTTCGAGCTCGAGACGCCTTACGGGCTTTTGTCGGCGCGCGGCACGGCATTTTTCGCCGGCCCCAGCCGCGGGACGTTCGGCGTTTTCGTCCAAAAAGGCGTTGTCGACGTCGTCACGCAGACAGGCTCCGTGCGGTTGACGGCCGGGGAGGGCGTCGATTTCGCGCCGCCGCGCGTGATCGTCCTGCCCGGACTGCTCGACAGCGGTCCTCCGGAGCAGGGACCAGTAAAAAAATGGGGCGCAAAGCGCATCGAGGAGGCGCTCGACTCCGTCCGCTGACGCGCCGTGTCAGTCGCCCGCGAGCGTGAAGATCATCGTGTCCTCGGAAAGGCCTTTGAGCCGCAGCGCGCCGAGCGGCGCCAGCTTGCGTCGCGTCGCCGCCGCCGCGCCCGGACCGATGCAGATTTGCGAATCGAACTGCTTGTTCGCTTGCTCCAGCCGCGCCGCGACGATCACCGCGTCACCATAGGCGGTGTAGTTCAAGCGCCGCGCGCCGCCGACGTCGCCGACGATCGCCGGGCCCGTCTCGACGCCGACGCGCGTGCGTCCAAAGCCCGCCTCCGCCGCGAGCGGCTCTTTGCGGAAGCTTTCCGAAAATTCGACGATCGCCGCGGCGCAGGCGATGGCCGCGTCGGCGTGATCGACGCGCTCCAGCGGCACGTTGAAAAAGGCGTGAATTGCGTCGCCGGTCACGCCGTCCACCATGCCGCCGTGATCGGTGACGATGCGCTCGAGGCCGCCGAGATAATTATCGAGCAAAGCGATGAGGTCGTGCGGCGCGAGGCGTCTCGTCATGGGGGTAAAATTTTCGATGTCGGTGAAGAGCGCTGTGACGACGCGCATCTCGCCCTGGCGCCGCAGGCGCTCGGGGTGGGCGATGATCTCGCGCACGACATCGACGGAGAGATATTGCTCGAATTTGCGCGAGATGAACGCCTTCATCCGGCGCGTGCGGGCGAAGGCCGCTGCTGCGGCCATATTGCCGGAGAGCAGGACGATGAGCGGCGGTCCGACGGGGTCGAGGACGAGATCGCATGAGATCAGCGCCGCCGCGGCGAGGGCCATCCAGAGCCCGGACAGCGCCAGTTGCAGGGCGAAGGCGGCCGCGGGTCCGACGCGCGCGGCTACGGCGGCGGCGCAGCCGGCGAGGACGAGGGCCGCGCCGACTTCGACTGGGAGCGCATATCTCGGGCGCAGCGGCGCGGTTCCGGCGAGGATTTGCTCGGCTGCTTCGGCGTGGATCTGCACTGTAGGGGTCAGCGGGCCGAGCGAGGTCGGACGCAGCGCTCCGGCCTGCGGCGCGCTGGCGCCGACGATGACCACGCGTCCCGCAAAGCGATCCGGCGCGACGCGCCCTCCTAGAATGTCGGCGGCGGAGAGCGTGCGCTGCGCCCGATGCGCGGAATCGGACCAGCGCAGGCGCAGCGCGCCGCCTTCGCCCAGCGGCAGACTGCGCGTTCCCGTCACGAGCCGCCCGCTCGCGTCGATCGAGAGCATGGCGACGCCTTCCGCGACGCGCGTCGCCTCCAGCGCGAGGCCTGGAACGAGCTGAGCGCCGACCGAAAGCAGCAGCGGCGTCTTACGCACCACACCGCCGTCCTCGCCGAACAGCGACGACACGCCGAGGGCCAGAGCCTCGGTCGCGAGCGGCTCATAGGGCGCGAGCGCGCCGGAGATCGGCCGCGCCATGTCCGGGCCGGTTTGTCCTTCGGCGCGCACAAAATTGAAGGCGGCGGGCGGAGCCTTGCCGCCCGCCAGCGCAGCCAGAATCGTCTGGCCGCGTTCGAGCGTCTCCCCGAAGGCATGGTCTGGATCGGGCGCCTCGGCGAGAAATGGCGCGAGCGCGGCGCGCAACCGTGGATCAGACGCGCGCTCGAGATGAGCGCGCAGCGAATGTCGATCGGGGCCGTCGAAGAAAATGTCGAAAGCGAGCGACGCGGGTCGCCCTTCGAGAATACGCGCCGCGAGCTGCGCCATGTCGTCACGCGGGAGTGGCCAACCGCCGGCGCGGGTGACGCTAGCCGAATCTATATCGACGACCAATACGCCCGAGCGCCCCGCTGCGCGCGGCCCGACCGCCTGAATCGAGTCGATCGCGCGCTCGCGAAGCGCGCTCGCGCCGCCGCCGGGATCCGCCGCCAAGAGCCCTGCGAGGATCAGCGCGCCTAGGCCGCCGACGGCCGTCGGCGCTGCGAGAAGGCGTTTGAAGTGGCGGCGCAGGTCGATCATGCGTGTGGTTCGGGCCTTTGACACAACGCGCGGGCGAGAGCCGGGCGCCGGCGCTTTTTGCTACGGCGCCGACGATATCGTCAATCGCCATGGCGCGCAGCTCGGCGTCCCGCATTCAGAGTGATTGCGTTCAGAAGGCTAAAAACGTCCTTCGAGCGGCGGAGCCTCACCGGCCAGTGGACCTCGCCGCCCATGCATCGGCCAGATGGCGCGACGGCTCGACCAGCGTCTTGTCGGCGAACGCCTGCTGCTTTCGTTCGTCGAGCGTATCCGCGCCGCTCGGATCGTAGAGCGGCTTGGCGTCGGCAGCATTGTCGCGGAACAATGCGAGCGGCATATCCTTGCTTTGGGCGCCGCCGACGCCGCGCTCGCGGTCCACATTGGGGCCTCGACGTGCGAAGCCCCGACATGCGGCGGCCAATTGGACGCCGCGAGCCGAAGGCTTGACAGTTCGGGGTCGCTGCCGATTATACCGCGATGACGAAGCAGCGGCGGACATTCGGCGGAAAGCGACTCCCGAATTTCGGGCGTATTGCCGCGATCTTGTCCATTCTACTCGGATTGGCGACGAGCTTCGCGCCCGGCTTCGCTGCGCGCTCGGCCCATGTCGACGAGGCTTCGCTCGTCTCTGCGACTGCCGAAATTTGCGCGCTCTCGCATCACGGTTCCGACTCCGGCCATAGCCGCGACGACGGCTGCTGCTGCCTGCAGGCGACAGCGCGACGCGATCCGACGCTCTTCGTCGCGATCTTCGGCGTCGTCGAATTCGTCGCGCCCGACACGCTGTCATTCGCGGCGCGTTCCGACGCCTCTCAGCGCGCGGGCGTCGCTCGGCCGACGACCCCTTGGCTCTCGCGGGCGCCGCCCTCTTTCTCCTGACCCGGTCAAATGCGGCTCGACCGCCCTGCCCACTAGACCCGCGCGCGCAAAAAAAGCGCCGCGCTAGGAGAAAATCGTCATGATTCGCACCCTATTTTCGCGCAGCGTTTCCGCCAGCGCGCTTCTCATCGCGTCCGTCTCCTCCATCGCCGCGCAGGAGGCGCTTCCCTCCATCGATATCGCTGGCGAGGGCGCCCCGCGCAGCGCCGAGCCGAAAGCCGTAGCGCCGGGATTTTCTCCCGAGAAAAAGGCGCTTCCCGTCTATCGCGACCCGACGGGCCAGACCTTCACCACGGTGAAGCGGGATGATTTCAAGACCTCGCCGCTCGTCACTATCGGCGATCTCGTCCAATACAGCCCCGGCGTCTCCTTCAAGCAGGGCAACGGCCCGCGCGACATGACGCTGTCGATTCGCGGCTCCGGCGCGCGCATCGGCGGCGCGATGCGCAATATCGTGCTGCTCGAGGACGGCTTCACCATGACGCAGCCGGACGGATTCTCGCGCACCGATTCGACCGATCCGCACGCCTATGCGGGCGTCGACGTCTATCGCGGCCCCTCCTCCGCTCTATTCGGCAATTGGGCGAATGGCGGCGCGATCAACTTCCGCACCCGCACCGGCGCCGAGATCGACGGCGTCGAGACCGGCCACGAAGCCGGCAGCTTCGGCTACATCACCAATTATACCGCGATCGGCAAGAAATACGGCGATTTCGACATCGCCGTCTTCGCCAGCGACGCGCGCGGCGAAGGCTCGACGACGCATGCGGATTTCAACACACAGACCGTGAATCTGAAGGCGAGCTACGAAGCGACGCCGACCGATCGCTTCACCTTCAAATGGGTCCATAATCAGCTCTATGGCAATGTGCCGGCGCGCATGTCGCTCAATCAATTCTATTTCAACCCCTATCAGCGCGGCTGCTACGGCCTGCCGACGCCCTCCACCGCCTTCAGTCGCAGCCTCTGCGGGCAGACGGCGGTGTTCCTCAACGGAACCAATGGCGCGACGGCGCAGGTCTCCGCTCTGCAATCGGGCTGGCATCGCAATGATCGCCGCGACATGCTGGGCCTGCGCTGGGAGCACGACTTCGACGCATCGACGACGCTGCGCACGCAATTCATCTATGACGACAAGGATTTCTATCAGCCGATCGATACGCCGGTCACTTACGGCGACGCGCCCTCGATCAACATATCGACCGATCTCACCCATCACGGCTCGCTACAGGGCCAGCAGTTGACGAGCAATTTCGCCGCTTGGTACAATCACACGCGCTTCACCACCTATACGCAAAATCTGCTCGGCTGGGGCAATGGCGATCTCGGCCCATTGCTCACCAATAAGCAGGAGATCATGCATTCCAATCTCGGCGGCCGCTTCCGCGAGGAGCTGGAGCTCGCGCCGGATGTGACCGGCGTGATCGCTCTCGCTACGGAAATGAGCAAGGTCGCCGCGCTGTCCTCTTCCGTCTCCTATCCGTCCGGCGCGCTGACGGCCGTGCCGGCCAATCGCACCTATTGGAATTTTGCGCCGGAAGCCTCTGTGACCTGGCGGCCGGATCGTGAGTGGAAATTCTACGCGCGCGCCTCGAGCGGCTATGGAACGCCGCAATATGGCTTCCTCTTCGTCAATCAGCAGGGGCTCGATGGCAATAACACCGGCCTCAAATCGCAGCGCAACTCCGGCTTCGACGCCGGCTTCGACTGGACGCCGACCGAGACTGTGAAAATCACGCTCAACGGCTTCTACGAATGGTATCAGAACGAGATGCTGACGCAGTCGCCGGGCAATGGTCTCAAGAACTACACCTATAATGCGCCGGGCTCGGCCCATCGCGGCGCGGAATTCCTGCTCGACTGGCGGCCTTTCGACGGTTGGCGGCTGCTCGCCAATTACTCTTACAATAATCAGATCTTCACGAGCTTCGTCGAGCAGCGCGGGCCGAGCTCATTTTTCAACCGCGCCGGCTATAAAATCCCCGGCGTCGCTCCGCACGAGCTGACGACGCGCATCGGCTATGACATTCCGCAGGGAGATTTCAAAGGCGTCGGCGCCTATCTCGAATATGTGCTCAAAAGCTCCTATTTCATCGACAATGGCAATCAGCTCACCATACCGGGCTATGGCCTCGTCAATCTCAACCTGCATTACGACCGTGACGTGTCGATCGGATTTTTGAAGAATATTTCCGCCTTCGTCGAAGTGCGTAATGTGTTCGACAGAACCTATGTCGCGTCGGCGACGGTGATCTCCAACTCGCTCACCTCGGGCTTCCAGAACCCGGGCTTCGCGCTGTCTCAGAATTCGACCGGCTCGATCTATGCGGGCCAGCCGCGCGCGATACAGGGCGGTGTGAAGTTCAAATTCTGAAAGACAAACGTCCTGGCGGCGTGGCGCGAGATCACGCCCTCGCCGCCGCTCCTCCGAAATCCGAGCGTCCCGCCGCACGAAAATTCGGCGTAGCGCGCCGGCGCCGCGAACCGAAAGTTGCACGAGCGTAAGGGCGCGTGGCCTCGGCGGAACGCCCCGGCGCGTCTCAGGAAGGGCGTGCATCGGGGACAAAGAGCGAGAAAGCGGCGCCGCCGCCCGAACTCTCGGGGACCGCGATGCGGCCGCCGAGCTTGCGCGCCCAATTTGACCTTCCATGTCAATGTGACCAATCTGCTTGGCGCGACTTTTTATGAAGGCGCGACCGATCGCTACTTCATCACACCGGGCGCGTCGCGCGCCTTCCTCGCCTCGCTTCGCGCGGAGTTCTGACCTTATGACCAATGACAGCGTCGAACGTGAGAGCCGAGCAACCGGGACAAGGGGCCGCGCGGCAAGCTTCGCCCGTGGCCGACGCCTGTGGCTCGATCTTCATTTCTATATCGGCCTCGTCGCTGGCGCCGTTTTCGTCGTCCTCGGCCTTTCCGGCAGCCTGCTCGCGTTTCGCGTCGAGATCGACGAATGGCTGAACAGGGATTTCTTCGTCGCGACGGACTATCGTCCCGGCGGCGCGCGCGCCTCGATCGATCGGATCATCGAGGCGAGCCAAGCGGCGACGCCAAAGGGAGCGCATCCTTATTGGGTGCATTTTCCGACAGGGCAGGGCGGCTATTTCGACGTCATCTCCAAGACGGGGGGCGTGGGCGGGGGAGAGAAAATCCTGCAGACGCTCGTCGATCCGCGCGATGCTTCGGTCTTGGGCCAGAGGGTGATCATCGATGAGAATGATCAATTCGCAGAGCCGCTCTCGGTCTTTCTCATCCATCTCCATTCCGCGCTTCTGCTCGGCGAGACGGGCGCGACCATCGTCGGATTCGCCGGGCTGTTTCTATTTCTCTCACTCGCGACCGGCGTCTATCTATGGCTGCCGCGCAACGGGCGATGGCGGCAGGCCTTCGCCATCAAGCGCGGCGCGAGCGCGGAGCGCCTCGCGCTCGATCTGCACAAGACGACCGGCGCCTATCTCTGCGGCGTTTTCGTCGTGATGCTGTTTTCCGGCGTCTATCTGACCTTCGGCTCGCAAGTGCGCGCGCTTGTCGGCTTGTTCTCGCCGGTCGGCGTTCATCACATGGACGAAGGGCTGAAATCCGCGCCGGCAGAAGGGCGCGCGCCGATCGCCGCGGAGGCGGCGGTCGCGGCCGTCGATCGGCTGTTTCCCGATGGCCGGCTGATGAGCCTGGCGCTGCCGGAGGGGCCGGATGGCGTCTATGTCGTGGGCAAGCGCGCCGATGACGAGGTCAATCGCAGCGAGCCTAGGCGCGTGGCGGCGGTCGATCGTTACAGTGGCGAGATCATCCACATACAAGACCCGCACGCCTTCACAGCCGGAGAAAAATTCCTGGAATGGCAGTATCCGCTGCATACGGGCGAGGCCTTCGGCGATTTCGGTCGCGCTTTCGTCGGCTTGCTCGGCGTCGCGCCGGCGCTGCTCTATGTCACCGGCCTCATGCGCTGGCTACAGAAGCGGCGCGCGCAGGCCAATGGCGAGCGGGAGCACCGCCGTGGTGAAATCTGATCGCGCGACTGATTGCGTGGGCGGAAAGCGCTCCAGTCCGGGGCGCATGGCAGGGCTCACGCACAAACTGTCCGAGTGTTTTTCAAAAGTCGATCGACGCTTTGGTCCAAAGTCGATCCACTTCCGCTTGAGCGGGCTACGATCAAGGTGGATCATATCGGCAAGCGGCGAAGTAGTTTGCGCATTGTGCAGGTTCGAAGATGTCGGGGCAGGCTTCGAGGGCCCGCGTCAGGGCGGCGACGGTTCACTCGGCAATTTTGCGCAAACGCGCCTTCAGCTTGGAAAATGCCTTCTCGATCAGGTTCATGTCGGGGCTATCAGGCTGAGTTGCGCGATGGTCGAATTCGAGGACAGCCATTTCGAACGTGACGTGAGTGTGTGGCGCGTCGTCTGCTATGTGGCCTATCAATGATCTATCACTCGAAGAATGGACGAGCGAGCGCTGGGTCGATGTCGATCATTCCACGCTCGATCGTTGCGTCGCGACATATGTTCGCTCGCCGGATCGGCGGTTTCACAATCGCAAGCGCGGGGCTTGGTCCGGTTGGCGCTAGCGGCAAATTTGCATCCAGAGCAGTAGTTCTATGCCTGCGCCGCCTAAGCCGCGGCGGCCTCACAGGCTGGTCGCGTCCTTGGTCGAAATTCGACACGTCTGGAATGAGGCGCTTCTGAAAAGGCATGCGCCGGTGTCGACGAACAGCTGATAAACGCGTATTCTTATCCATCGCAACCATCGAGGAAAATTCTCATGACGACTTCCGAAGCCGAACCTCCGCGTTCGATCGTGCTGGCCGCCGAAGTCGTTGCGGCCTTCGTCGCCAATAACTCCCTGCCGATCAGCGACCTTCCCTCGTTGATTCAATCGGTGCGTGGAGCTCTGGAGAACCTCGGCAGAGGTCCAATGGATTCAACGCCCGCAGTGGAGAAAAGGGAGCCTGCGGTATCGATCCGCAAATCGATCACGCCCGATTTCCTCGTGTGTCTCGACGACGGCAAGACCTTCAAATCGCTCCGACGGCACTTGGCGACGCTCGGCATGACGCCGGAGGAATATCGCGCGAAGTGGGGCCTCCCGGCGGACTATCCGATGGTCGCGCCCAATTATGCCGCGCAGCGATCGGAAATGGCGAAGAAGATCGGGCTCGGTCAGCTTCGCGAGAAAGCCGCGCCCCACGAGAAGGCCGCCGCCGCCGCCCCGGCCAAGCGCGGGCGTCCAGCCAAGAAGGCGAAGGTGTAACCAGCGAGGGCGACGAAAGCCGCCGATGGAATTTTGGCGGCTTTGTTCTTTGTCTGTTCTCGCAATTGCGCTAGGCTGAAATCCCCTCCGATTCGGTAAGGCGCATGGCGACACTGATCATTACGGAAAAGGCCAGTCAGGCGAAGGATCTTCGTGCGGCCTTTGGCGCGCGCTTTGGACAAATTCTGCCTGCCGAGGGACATCTGCTTCGCTTGGCCGAGCCCGAGGAGATCAACGCCGCGTGGAAGCGCTGGTCCTGCGTCGTCCTCAAGCCGGACGGGCTCTATCCGACTCGCGCGGCCACGCAAGGCTCCAAGCCGGCGAAGCTCGGGGCTATAGCGACGGCGCTCGCTGCATGTGACGACGTCATACTCGCGACCGACTGTGATCGCGAGGGTCAGCTGATCGGCCAGGAAATCCTCGACCATCTCGGCTATCGGGGACGCGTGCGGCGGGCCTTGTTCACCGCGCAGGATCCGAAGACGCTGCAGCAGGCTTTCGCCCGGCTGAAGCCCAATGCCGAGATGCGGTCGCTCTATGAGGCGGCGGTGGCGCGCCAGCAGGCGGACCAGATCTTCAATCTGTCCCTGACCCGGACCGCGACGAAGACATTGCTCACGCCTGGGGTTCGAGGCGTGATCGGGATCGGTCGGGTCAAGACGCCGACTTTGGCGATCGTCTGCCTGCGCGAGCTGGAAATCCGCAATTTTCGGCCCGTGGACTATTTCGAGGTGGTCGCCACCGCGACCGTCGGTGGTGGTAGCTTTTTGATGCGTCACGCTCCGGCGGCCAAGATGCGGCTCGAGGAGCGCGCCCACGCGGAGGCGATCGCCAAAGCCGCGACGGGATATGAGGGCCCTCTCGGCGTCGCGATCGAGGAAAAGCGCCAGGCGCCGCCGCGTCTCTTCGATCTCCCATCCTTGCAGAAAACCTGCGGCCAGCGCTGGGGATGGACAGCCGACAAGACGTTGTCTGTGGCGCAGGAGCTTTACGACGGCGACGGCAAGAAGCTGATCACCTATCCGCGAGCGGAAGCGCGGTACCTCACAGAAAATCAGATCGGCGACGTCCCGGCGATCGTCGGCGCGCTGACGCGCTTGCGCGGCTTCGCCCATCTCGACATCGCCGCTCCGGTGATCCGGCGCGGCAAGTCCGGCCATTTCTGCGATAAAGCGCTCGAGGGCGTGTCGCATCATGCTGTCGTGCCCAACGTCAATGTTCTCGACAACCTCGAAACCCGCTTAGCGCGTCTGAGCGAGGACGAAAAGCGGCTGTTCGCGCTCATCTGCCGTTCATATCTGGCTGCGGTGGCGCCCGACTACGAATATCGGCAGACCGTCGTCACAATGGCGGCGCCGATTTCCGGCCGAGCGGCGGTGGAGTTCCGCGCCGTCGGGCGCATTCCCTTGCGGCTCGGATGGAAGGCCGTCTATCAGGCGATCGATTCGAACGCCGAGACGGAGGCCGAGCAAACGCTGCCCTCCCTGCGCGATGGCGAAAGCGCGAGCCTGTCCGACGCGCGGGTCGAAGCGAAGAGAACGCAGCCGCCGCCACGCTACAACGAAGGCACGCTGGTGGACGCGATGCAGAATGCGTGGCGCTTCGTCGAAGACGTCGCCCTCCGCGACCGGCTGAAGGAAGCCAAGGGAATTGGCACGCCCGCGACTCGAGCGGAAGTCATCAAAGGACTGAAGCGGCAGAATTTGTTGACTGCGGATGGCAAGCTCGTGCTGCCGACCTCGGCGGGATTGCAATTGTTCGAGCTCTTACGTGGCGCGGCGCCCGCGCTCGTCGATCCTGGCACGACCGCCTTATGGGAGATGCGCCTCGACGAGATCCTTGTCGGAAAGGCGGACTATCGTGCGGTGATCGACGGCGTCGCCGCCGCGGCTCAGCAGTTGATCGACGCATTGCTCGAGCGGTCGAGCGGATCAGTGGATCTGCCGGCGTCGACGCCGGTGCGTCGACCGGGGCGCCGACGTCAGAGCGGACTGGCCGGCGGCGGGGCCGACGTGACGAACACGAGTCCCAGTCGCGCTCGTCGTGGATCGAAGGCGAGTCAGTCGTCGAAAGCAAAAGCGGTCGCGTCGGCGGCGCGTGTGCGTAATGATGGGGCCGTGCGCTCGAAAGCGCCGACCGACAAAATGGTCGCCTATGCGCAGAACCTCTCACGCTCCAAGAAGGCGGCGCTGCCCGAAAATTATCAGCGGGACTTCGATATATGCCGCAAATTTCTCGATGAGCATGCGAAATAGGGCGCATCCGGCCCGATGGCGAATCGAAGCGTCTCTCGCGCTTTCATCGGCCGCCGTTCGTATCCAAAGATGTCGCCTTCGTTGGAAGGTCATGACAGACCACGACGATATCTCTATGCGCAGAAAAAAGAAGTGGCCCGGCGTAATTGACCGGGCCCTTATGGTGAAGCAAGAGCGGACGCGCTAGGGAAACCCATGGCGTCCATAGTCGGAAAGGCTCGGCGAGCCCGCGGGCGCGAGACAACCGCGCGCGTCATAGACGGATTTCGATCCATCGGAGAATGTGACGGTGAAGAAGGAAGCGCCTTTGCCGTTCCTCCAAAATCTGACTTGCGCGTCGGGATCGATGCGCAAGCCCATGGCGATGACGCCATAGTCGTCGAGTGACGGCGCCGACGTTCCGCAATCCGCCACTTTGTCGATTTCGCGTTGGAGCTCGAATGCCTTTGTCATGATTCGGGCTTCTCGCATCTTTTTGTGACCATTCCGCGGTGACGCCGAATCTCGATCGCCGACTCGTGGAATGCGGACCAAAAAAGTCCTTCGATGAGATGTTTCGCGCCAATCACGCCGAGGGCTATTACGTAATTCAGTGAAAGACTGACGAGAAGAAAGCGGGTAAAGCGCTGTTTCGATACGACGACGATTTGGCGAGCTCGCGTCGAGAGCCTGCGGGCTCGCTCTCGCCGATCACGCTGCCGCGCCGCAGCATTTCTTGTATTTCTTCCCAGAGCCGCATGAACAAGGATCATTGCGGCCGGGGCGCACTTCCCGGACGACAGGCGCGCTCTTGCGGGCCTCGCCTTCGACAAAATACCAGCGCTGATCGGCCTCGTCGAAGCGAAACAACGATCGCTCCCTGTGCGCTTGACGCAGTCCGTCACCGATATAATGCGCGGTGAATTGGACATAGCCTTTCGCATCGCCGGGCTGGCCGTCCTCCGTCGCTTCGATATCCAGGCCGAGCCATTGCGACTTTTCGGACCAGTCGGCGGCCGCCTTGCGGTTGAAGCCGGCGCGGTGCTCGGGCGCGAGCGTGTCCTGTAGATAGTCTATGCGGCCGAGCGCATAGGCCGTATAGCGCGAGCGCATCAAAGCCTCCGCGCTCGGCGCGGGCCTCGACCCATCGACGTAAGGCCCGCAGCAGGTCGAGAGGGGCGCTGGCTCGGCGTTTTGGGCGCGGCAGGGGCAAGGTTGATCGGTCATTTGGGGACGCGGCTCATTTTGGGGATCGATATGTCCGCCGAGCACTAAACAGCACGCGCCGCGGCGTCCAACGAATTTTTTCCGCCCGCGACATACCGTCGACGAGAGTGGCCACTCGCTCGATGGCGCTGCTATTCGATTGGCGACCCGGCATTCCACAGATGGCTCGCCGGGGCTTTGTTGCGGCGAGCGTCCCTGGCTCGCGAACACATGAAGGAATAGCGCTTTGGCGGCGACGAGATTTCGTAAGTTGAGCTTGTATCGCAAATTCCGCCGCACGTAGAGAGCGCGCTGATCGCCCAGCCGCGGCGTCGCCGTCACCACAGCGCGTTGTTGCGCCGCACCCGGGCAAATTGTGCGCCGCCACCGTCAAAGAGCAACGCAGGACGAGAGCGATCACTAGATTGACAATTTTCGGATATGGACCCTAATGGCGCAAGTCCCGCTCAGAAGGTGCGGGCTGGCGAGCGGGTTCCACAGACGACAGAGGCATCTAATTGAGTGCGACAAGGAACTATCTACTCGTCGAGATCGAATTCAAAAAAACAGTTCAATTAAGCGCATATCGACATGATGACGATTCTCGCGTGCTCGCAGTTTGTTTTGAGAAAATCAATATCTACTGCGCCTCGTCTCGAGAGTGCTTGGGGCGATTTAATTTGTGTGAAACCGCTTCGAGCGGCTGGGAACCGATCTATGGTTTCAGCGGCGTCGAGTCCTGGGGGGTTTGGAGCATCGGGCCGAGAGCCGCATTTTGCCTCTCTCTGAACGCGCCGCCGAGCGGACGCATAAAAGTCGAAATCCCACACCACCTCACAGACCAGCTGCCGATCGTTCCGGCCGAGGTCAGAGTAAACAAAGGAATGCCTCGCTCTATCGATTTCGAGGGAGGAGCTCTCACTTTCGACGTCGAGCCATGGGAAATCCCGATCGAGCAGTCGGCTGGCCGTAATTCATCCCTCGCCGGGGAAAACAACCCGATCTTGTCCGTCCTCATAATGAATTACAATCGGCCGCGGCTGACATTCGCGTCTGTAATGTCCGTTTTGTCCGCCGATATCGGAATTGCATACGAGATCATCGTGGTCGACAACGGCAGCGAGGCCTCTTTGGCGAGGGCGCTTGCCGACATGCGCCTCCCGGTTCGGTTGATTATGCTTTCCGAGCGACGTTCATTCGGCTCCGCGAACAATATAGCTATCGAAAGCGCGCGCGGCGAATTCGTTCTCTTTCTCAACAATGACGCTTTTGTCGAAAAGGGCGTCGTAGAAAGTCTGCTGAGCGAATTGTCGGACGAAAATGTCGGCCTGGTTGGTCCGGTGTATCGGTTTCCGGACGATTCATGCCAGGAAATAGGTAGATTTGTATGTTTGGATGGGCACACATATGCTCCACTTTCAACTGGTTTCATGTGGGATATTTTAGATAATATCGACGTGGATCATATATCCGCGGCATGTGTGGTCGTTCGCCGCTGGGACATGCTGAATATCGGGGGATTCGATCCGGAGTTCGAGGTAGCCTACTACGAAGATGTGGACCTGTGCCTGCGTCTCAAAGCGCTCGGCAAGTCAACGCGTCTCGTAACGTCGGCAGTCGTGCGGCACATCTGCGGCGCGACCACCAATTCCCCTGAAGGCGTCGTAGAGCGGTACAGGGCGGCCCAGAGGAATCTGCATGTCTTCCGTTCCCGCTGGGGACGTTGGCTGCTCACGCGGGACAAGCTCGATTCGCCTTCGTGCGAATTTTTCGATTTGAAGCAATTTGGACAACAGATCGAGAAATTCGCCGATGAGCGATTGCATTGCGTCGTGCTGGATGATCCGCTCGTGAGCGGTGCGAATGCCGGGGCGGCGTTCGCCCATGCATCGGCGTTGAGCGCGCTGCGGCCGACGATGGTCGCATCGGCCGCTCCTCACTCCGTAATGGATGTGGCTAAAAAGGTTTGCGCATTGGGGTTGCCGCATGACCGATTGACGGGCGGAGGCGTCGCGGACGCGGGGACGCGCGATATAGACGTCGTCGTTCTGAGCAGTGCTGCGTTGCCGTCGGCGCCGCCGAGCTTCGGGCTCCGCAGAGTGCTCCATTGCCCTTTCCCGAGCGTCTCACAAAGCACGAACATCGAAGCCTCCAAACGGCGGATCGGTGCTTTGCTGAATTTCGACGCGGTCGTAACCGACTCCGAGTTCAGTCGTCGAGCGTTGTCGTCCATGTTGGAAGCTTTGGGCGCGCCGCCGATCGACATCGAAGTCATCGCGCCGCCGGTCGATGTTTTTTCCGCCGGGGAGTTGACGAATGAGCGGAGCAACTTGATCGTCTGCTCAGGCGCGTTGCGGACGGGGCCGTCGGGGGGGCGCCATCGATCCGTGGCGAATGCGCTTCGCCGCCTCGGCGGCGCGGCGCTGACGCGGCGCTGGCGGCTCGTGATCGTTGGCGATCTCGCACCCGATGACGATCCTGGTTATGTGGACGAAATCCGCAGTTGGTCATGGCCGCTGGACGTCGACATATTGGTCAGCCCGTCTCGCGCCGTGTTGCGCAGGCTCCTCTCAAAAGCCAAGATCTGTGTGTCTGCGCGAGGGCTTGGCGTGGAATTGCCGAAAGACGCCTGGATGTGTTCGTCTTCGAGCGCGATGATCGGGACGACGATATCCGCGGGCTGCGCGCCCGTGGTTTTCGATGTCGGCGCCGAAGCCGAGCTTTGCGAGGCGGAAGGCGTCGGCTTTCGCTTCCATGATGAAAACCAGTTGGTCTCGGCTCTCGAGCAGGCGATCGATCTTTCGGGCTCGAATGGCCTGCCATTGGCGTCGCGTCAGCGTATGGACGCATATAGCGCAGAATCGCATCGCTCTGCGTGGTCGAAACTGATCTCGCGTTTGAGCAGCGCGAATGAAGAGCTGCGTGGCGTGCGGAAAATGGGCCTCCCCACAGCTATCGTTGTCGCGGGTTGCCATCGCTCGGGCACGTCGGCCATGGCGCGCGTGCTCTCATTGGCCGGCGCAGACTTGCCGAGCGATCTGATGCCTAGCCAAGCCGACAACCCCACCGGATTTTGGGAGCCGACCGCGATTGCCGATTGGAATGAGGAACTGCTCCGGTCCCGCAATTCCGGCTGGGACGATCCGAGGGCGTTCTTTTCACGAAAGCGACTCGAGCAATTGACGGAGGGCGAGAAGCGAGAAGCCGTCGACCGGATCAAATCATGTTACCGAGGCAATCGCCCGATCATTGTGAAAGATCCTCGCATCTCGATCATGGCACCTCTTTGGGAGTCCGCGCTTCGGGCGACGGGCTATGAGCCGCGCTATGTCGTCATGGTTCGCAATCCTTTGGAGGTCTCGGCCTCGCTATCGAAACGAAATGGCTTCTCCAAGGAAAAAGGGCTTCTGATCTGGGCCAATTACATGCTGGCGGTCGAGAGAGATACACGGGATTCGTCGCGAATATTCGTCTCTTATAGCGATCTGATCGCCGACCCCGAGGCGGTGATCGATCGAATTCAAACACAACTCGCGATCGATTTCGTCAGAGGCCCGTCGGCGAAGCGGTCGATGTCGGCGTTCGTCGATCCCGGCTTGCGGCATCAGAAATTCGAAGATGCGTGGCGCGGGAAGTTGACTGAAATCATATACGAATATTTTCTCCAGCTCGAAGCGGCGAGCCAAGATCGACCCCTTTCCCCGACCGTGTGTCGAGACTTGGAAGTTTGGCTTGAGGAGGTTCGAGAACTTCTCGACGGCTTCGGCACGGGCTCCGCGCCGAGGTAGCGCCCAATCCGAATTCTGTCGCGAGTTTGGCGCGAAGCGAAGCCGCGAACGACGCCGACATTGCGGGGTCGGGGCGCGAACGAGAGAAACGGATCTGTCGCGCATTGGATCGGTGGCGTATCACTCGGCTACGCGCCCGAGCCGATCGTCATGGGCGGATCGGTCTTGTCAAAAAAATTGAATGGAGTCATTTTCTAAAAAGAAACTATACATGTCGGGCTACGAGGCGACACGAGGAAACAAAGAGAAAACGAAGTTTTCGACTACGGTTAAATTGATCCAGGCAACGATCGACCGGGTCGCTCCTGTGCCCGCGCATGGCCAAATTTTGCAGAGAGATACAAAGTAGGGAGAAGTGGTATGAGGGCTTATCGTTTGATCGTGTTTCTCGCCGCCCTGGCGCTCACCGGGCTAGGATTGACCGGCGCGGCGTCTGCTCAGGCGACGCGCACATGGGTTTCAGGCGTCGGCGACGACGTCAATCCCTGCAGCCGCACCGCCCCGTGCAAGACCTTCGCCGGCGCCATCTCGAAGACCGCGGCCGGCGGCGAGATCGATTGTCTCGATCCGGGCGGATTCGGCGGCGTCACGATCACCAAGGCCATCACTTTGCAGTGCGATATCGCCGCCAATGGAGGGGTTCTCGTTGCCGCCACGAACGCGATCACCGTCAACGCCGGACCCAATGACCAAATCGTCCTACGCGGCCTCGATATCGAGGGAGTCTCGGGCAACTCTGTTGCGATCGGTGGACTCAATGCGATCAATTTCTTGGCAGGCAAGTCGCTGACCGTGCAAAAAACCAACATTCGCAATTTCGTGCAGAACGGAATCAATTTCGCGCCGAGCGGGGCGTCGCAGCTCAACGTTGTGGATACTATGATCAACAATGCGGGCGCATCCGCCACATTCGCCGGAATCCAGATCAGGCCGACGGGAACCGGCGCCGCCAAGGTCGACATCGAGAAGACGCAGGTGTTCGGGGGCCTCTTCGGAATCGTCGCCGACGGATCCGCCACCACCGGCAAGATCAGCGGCGGAGTGCGCGACAGCATTGTCAGCAACAACGGGCAAAACGGCATCACCGTGAGCAATGGCACCGCGGCCAATATAACCTTGCTCATCGATAATGTGCTCGTTTCCGGAAATGGCAATAATGGCTTGGTGGCCAATGGCGCCAACGCTGGCATGCTGGTGGGACGCACGTCGGTCATCGGCAATGGAGGCGGTCTCTTCACCTCGAATGGGGGCGCGCTCGTCTCCTATGGCACCAACCAAGTCAACGGGAACAACGGCAATGACGGCGCATTCTCGAGCACGACATCGATGAAATAGCGAACCGTCCACCCGGCGCCGGCGACAATCCTTGCGGCTTTTCGCCGGCCGCCTGAGTGACCACGCAGACGGATCGAGGCCAAGAATGCAGGTAATGGGACACGATGCACGCCTCCTCGATTGAAAACATGCGTCGGTGCGTCCAGTGGTATCTGCCGACTGGAAAGGCCCGGGTCGTCGACCTGGGGGCGATGAATGTCAACGGCTCGTATCGCGAGCTGCTGCCGTCGACGATGGACTATGTCGGCGTCGACCTCGAGCCGGGACCAGGCGTCGATGTCGTGCTCACCGATGTTTATCGGCTTCCTTTCGAGGACGGCTCGGTCGATGTCGTCCTGTCCGGTCAGATGCTCGAGCATTGCGGCCAGTTCTGGCGGATATTCAGCGAAATACATAGGGTTCTCAAGCCCGACGGCTTGGCCTTCTTGATTGCGCCGTCCTCTGGACCGGTCCACCGCTACCCAGTCGACTGCTATCGCTTTTTCGTCGATTCCTTCGCGGCTCTCGCTGATTGGTCGGGACTTCGCCTCGTCCACGCGTGGACAGACGAGCGCGGGCCTTGGCGTGATGTCGTTGGCGTTTTCCAAAAAGGCGCGGGCCTGCAGCCGGTCACGGCGCCGTTTCCGATGGAAGTGGCCGCAAACGCCCGACAGGAAGCGCATTCAGACCCGGCCGTGGAAGTCCAGGCCGGCGCGCGTCCTTATCTCGACGTGTTGCGTGATCTGCATGCGCTGGTCGATCCGGGCCTATATCTGGAGATCGGCGTGCGCAGGGGCGCGAGTCTCGCCCTCGCCGCTTGCCCGGCGATCGCTGTCGATCCCGACCCGCATCCCGATTTCGGGATAGCGAATGAGGCAGTGAAGTTCTATCGCTGCACGAGCGATGACTTCTTCTTCTTCTTTGGCGGACAAGCCGTCTGCGCCCCGGTCGATTTGGCCTTCATCGATGGAATGCACTTGGCCGAATATGTCTATCGCGACTTCATGAACATAGAGCGGGTGATGAGTCCTGGCGGGGTCGTGGTCATCGACGACATAATGCCCAATCATCCCATTCAGGCGAGCCGCGAGCGGCTCTCGCAAGTCTGGACCGGCGATGTCTGGCGCTTTGCCGACCGCCTCGCTATCGAGCGTCCCGATCTTCGGCTGACCCGGCTCGACACTGCGCCGACCGGGCTGCTCATAATCTCGGGCCTCGATCCGAAGAACAGAGTTTTGTGGAACGACTACAACCCCAAAATGCGGCGGCTCTCCGATGAAGCGGGAACGCCGGCGCCGGATCATGTGATCGCCCGTAGGGACGCGCTTCCTCCGACGCTTGAGACTCTGCGCATGGCGATCGGTCGGTGAAGAGCGTTCCCGACCTCAGCATCCTCGTCTGCGTCTATAATATGGCGCGTGAATTGCCGCGCACGCTTCACACGCTGTCGGCCGCCTACCAGCGCGGCGCCGCGGCGATCGAGTGGGAAGTCGTCGTCCTGGACAATGGATCCGAACCGCCCATCGACGAAGATGCGCTGCAATCGATCTTGCCTGGCGTAAAAGTGGTGCTGCCCGATGTGGTCAAGCGTTCTCCGGCCGCTGCGATAAACCAGGCGATGGGCCGCCTGACTGGGCGTGTCCTGGGGTTGTGGGTCGACGGTGCGCGCATGGCCTCACCCGGCGTCGTTTGCCGAGCGCTGGAGGCGTGGCGCGCCGACCCCACACGCGCGATCGGCACGCTCGCCTTTCATCTGGGGCCCGACGTGCAGATGCGGACGATGGCTCAGGGCTACGACGCGGCCGCCGAGGACGCCCTGCTCGCCTCGGTTCCATGGCGGGACGATGGCTACGCCCTGTTCGACATTTCGGTGCTCGCAGGATCGTCCGAGGCCGGATGGTTCGGCTGCATCAACGAGACCAACGGCTTGTTCGTGGACCGTGAGCGGTGGGACGCGCTCGGGGGGCTAGACGAAAGATTCGAGGCGCCGGGAGGAGGTTTCGTCAACCTCGACCTTTGGGAGCGGGTGATCGCACAATCCGGCGGCCATCCCTGGATGATTCTCGGCGAAGGCACCTTCCATCAAGCGCATGGCGGCGCGGCCACCAATGGTTCGGCCGAGGATCGCGGGGCGATGCACGCCGAATATATCTCCGTCCGCGGGCGGCCGTTTTCCCCGCCGAGCTATCACCCGCATTTCGTCGGGACACTCGACGCGGCGCGCCATCACAGGGGTTTCGCGCGCCCGCTCGATTCTCTGCGCCACGTCCATTCGGTTCGCGGCCGCCATTTCCGAGTCGATCTGCCGACAGAAGCGCTCGGCGCGATCCAGAAGGGCGTCTTGCGCACGCGCTATAGGGGGTTGCTGCTCACGAAGACTCCGTTCGACCTCGCGCTCTACATGCAGGCGATCGAGCAATTACGCCCCGCGACGATCATCGAAATTGGGACTTGCGAGGGTGGAAGCGCCGCATGGCTGATCGACCAATGCCGAAACCACGGTCTGGCGGAAACGAGGCTGATCACGATCGACAGCGCTCCACCATCACTCGAACTGGCGGGGGTCGGCTTCCACCGGGGCGATAGCCTCTCTCCCGACGCGACCTTTCCGACCGATGCGATCGCTGCAGCGCCGCACCCCTGGATCGTTATCGAAGACGGCGCCCATGCTTTCGAAAGCACGATTGCCGTGCTCGATTACTTCGACCGCTATCTTCGGGCAGGCGACTTGCTCGTTGTCGCGGATGGATCGGTCGCCGATCTCGAGGGCGAAATCTACCGCAAGCTCGACGACGGCCCCAACCGGGCGGTTGCCGAGTTTCTCGGCCGGACAGGCGGCCGCTATACGATCGATGCGGCGTTTTGCGATTTCTACGGCCGCAATCTCACCCATGCGCCCAATGCATGGCTCCGGCGCAAATAGGGCGCGCCCGCGAATAACCGAATCGCAGAGGATGGCTGGCTGCCACTGGGGGAGTTGACCTCGAACAGGATCCACGCCGGCCGCGGCGCTTTGAGATGCCGCCGCCAGATCGAGTTCGAGACGATCGGCGTCGCAGCGACATGTTCGCGGCGACGCCCAGGCGATCGCTTCGGTGATCTCACCCGCCGTCTCGTCGACGTGGCGCAGGATTCGATCATCACCACGGTCGATTGCGGCACTGACCTGCCCCCGAAGTTTCATCCAGCGGCGAGTTGAGTCCCGGCGGTTGATACGCCCGCGGGCGTGGGGTGAGCAACAGGCGATCGGCGGAGCTGGTCCGGGTTGCGCAGCCGATCGCCTGTTGCGGTGAGCGCGGCTGCGTAGTCCGCCGGCGTCGCATAGCCGAGGGAAGAGTGTGGGCGCTGGTGGTTATAATCGTGAACCCAAGAGCGAACTTTCTCTCTCGCATGGTCGAGGCCGAAGAACAGCGTCTCGTTGAGCAGCTCGTCCCGCATGCGGCCGTTGAAGCTCTCGCAGAAGCCGTTCTGCATCGGCTTGCCCGGCATGATGATACGGTTTCCGGCTGATTACTTCGGCTTGGCGATTTTTGGCCACCAATGGAAGCCGGCGCGGCTTTTGATGATGTCGCGCTCGCTCGCGAGCGCGGCGCATCTTTCGCCGATGATCGCGTCGAGTTCCTCTATCGTTCCGATGTGCTTGTTGACGATCGGCTCGTCGACGAGAGCCCATAAGGTCTCGGCGGGTTGCAGCTCCGGCGTATAGGGCGGCAGAAAAACCAGTCGCACGCCATCCGGCACGCTCAGACCAGCCTCGCCGTGCCAGCCGGCGTTGTCGATGACGAGCACGATCGTGCGATCGACGCCGGCCTTGGCTTCGCGCGCGAAGGTCTCGAGCAGCGCCGCGAAAAACGGCTTCGAGACGCCGTCGTGCACGTACCAGAAGGTCTCGCCGCTCGCCGGCGAGACGAAGGCGGTCACATAGAGCCAGTCGAAGCGATGATGGCCATGCGCGATCGGCCGCTCGCCGACGGGCGCCCAGACGCGCCGCGTGACCGGTTTCAGGCCGGCCTGTGCTCGTCGCTGGCGAAGACCTCGACCGATCGCTCTGGATGCTTCGCGGCTTCCTCCGCGACGGCGTCTTCGAGGTTTTTTTGAACGCCGCCGCCTCCTCGGGCGAAGCCACCTTCGGATTTTTGGGGCGTGGAGCCTGGATCGACATGCCGCAGGCTTTCAGCGCTTCCCAGCCGCGCTGAACCGCAACTTTCTCCAGCCCCAATTCGCGCGCGAGAAAAGCCGCGACTTTCGCGCTCGTCCACAAGCCTCCGTCGTCGGGGGGCTCGTTCAGCCGAACGCGCAGCTCGGCGAGCAGATCGGGCTTCAACACCGTCGCCGTCGAGCCGTTGCGCCGGCGCAAGTCGCCGAGAGACTCCGGTCCTTCTGCGTTGTAGCGCGCCGCGAGTTGCTCGATCCAGCGCTGGGCAAAGGACGTCATCTCGGCGACTTCGCCGAGCGTGTGGCCCTTGGCGAGCAGCCAGATCGCATGGAAATGCCGCGCCTCGCGCGCGTTCGAACTCGAAACATACCGTTCACGCAACGCATCGACGCTCAAATGCGCAGCTATCGTCGCCATGACCCGCCTCCAGCGATTCATGGCGATACAGCTTAGCTACTTCGATTCGCCCCGGGAATCCCCGTCGCCGAGTCAATCAGCCGGAACCCGTATGAAATGCCATTCGACCTTGTTCGCCTCCGACCAGGACAGGACGGCGTTCGAGGTGAACTCCGTCCCATTGTCGGAAACGATTATGCCGGGCTTGCCGCGCCTTTCGATCAGCGCCGACAGCTCGCGCGCCACCCGCTTGCCGGAGATCGACGTGTCCGGGATCGCCGCCAGGCATTCACGCGTTACGTCGTCGACGATGTTGAGGATGCGGAATCGTCGTCCGCTGGCGAGCTGGTCGTGCATGAAGTCGAGAGACCATCGGGCATTCGGCTTCGCCTCGACGACAATCGGCGCCCTTGTTCCCACGGCGCGGCGGCGCGCGTGGCGCTTCCTCACCGTCAGCCCTTCCTCGCGGTAGAGCCGATAGATGCGGTTCTTGCCCGAGCGCTCGCCCCGATGCCGAAGCAAGACGAACAGCCGCCGGTAGCCGAAGCGCCGACGCGCATTGGCGAGATCGCGCAGCTCGGCGCGAAGCTCGGCGTCGGCCGGACGCTTCGACGTGTAGCGCGCCGTCTTGCGATCGATGGCGACGATCCGGCAGGCCCGACGTTCCGACAGGCCCGACGTTCCGACAGGCCCATGACGGCCCGAAGGTGCGCGACGGCTTCGCGCTCGAGGCGGGCCCTACCATTTTTTCCCAGGAGCTCGCGAAGCGCCGCCGCATCGAGCATCTGATCGGCCAAGAGCTTCTTCAGACGCGCGTTTTCCTCCTCCAGCGCCTTCAGCCGCTTGGCCTCGGAAACGTCCATGCCGCCGAATTTGGCCTTCCAATTGTAGAGCGTCGTCTCCGAAACCGCGTATTTGCGCGCGAGGTCCGCCGCCTTCGCGCCGGCTTCCTGCTCCCGCAAAATCCCGATGATCTGCTCTTCCGTGAACCGTTTCTTCTTCATCGTGTCCGTCCTGCAATCGGCCGGACTCTAATCGATACTGGTGGGATTTTTCAGGGGCACGTCAGCACCGAGAAGGGCATTCGCATGCGGGCGATCATCGACGCCGGCCAGGTCGTCGCCTCGCTCACCGTCGGCAATTCGATCGACAGAGCGCGTATGCCGGATGCCGGGTCGCCTCGGCGCTCGACATGGGGGTCACGCGAGATCGTATTCGTAGCGCAAATAGCCCGCATCCTCTCGCGTCGTGGCGCGCAGGCCGGGCGTTTCGGCGAGGCGACGGACGGCCGCTGGCGCGGAGTCGAAGGCGATGGTGACGCGCCGACCGAGCGGCGCGAAGGACCAGGGTCTCGCGTCCGGAATGGCGCCGCCCCTGCGCAGGAAGCGCTCGACGGCGTCGCGATTGGAATCCGGGGCGCGCAGCACGACGCTTCTTCCGTCGAGACCAGGAAACTTGCCTCCGCCGTCAGCGCGGTAATTATTCGTCACGACGATGAATTCTTGCGCGGGGTCGACTGCGCTGCCACCGTAGCGCAGATCGACGATGCGCGCGGCGTCCGGGCGGAGATTGCCGCTCGCGTCGTAGCGCGCCGGCGCCGAGAGGTCGATGCGATATTGGAGGCCGGCTATGACATCGAAATGATAGGAAGGTGTGCGGCGATCGATCAGGAGTTGCGGCCCCGTTGCATCGCGATCGACGCGGCGGAAGACGCGCGCCGCGCATTCCAGCCACTCGCGCAGCGCGGCGCCGGTAACGCGCACGGCGACCAGCGCATTGGGATAGGGGTAGATATCGGCGACATCGCGCAGCGCCACGGGCCCGGGGCCGAGATCTATATAGGAGTCGGGTGTGTAGCCCGCCCGAAACGGCGCGATCGCGGAGAGCAATGGAAGCCCCGCATGAGGCGTTCCCTCGAGCAGCGGGCGCACATAGGCGAGCTGCGCGGCATTGACGAGCGCGCCGACGGGATCGATCCCGATCCAGACGAAATAAGAGAAAAGCGGAGTCGCGATCTCGCCGATCGGCTCGTCGACCCAACGTCGCGTCGCGTCATGCTCGGCCGCGACGATCGTCGCGATCGTGGGATCGGCGTCAGCGAGCGCGATGACTTTGCCCGTCTCCCGCTGATAGATCGGCCGTGCCTCTGTCCGAAATCGGTCGACGGTCCAACGGTCGCCGTCGCGCGCGAGCGTCAGATCGATGACGCCGAGATGGCTGCCCCAGAAGCCCGGCATCACCGCCGGGACTCCGGCGAGCGTCCCGCGCTCGGCGTCGACGCCCTCGACGCCGGTGTAATCTGGTCCAGGAAAAACGCGGTGGGCGTGTCCCATCATGATCGCGTCGACGCCGGGAATAGCGGCAATCTGAAGACAGGCGTTCTCGGCGCCGGCCGCGGCGCGGGCGTCGATTCCGGAATGGCAGAGCGCGACCAGAATATCGCATTGCGCGCGCAAAATGGGCACATGCCGGCGCGCCGCAGCGACCATGTCGCCGCAGCGCAGGCGCCCTTCGAGGTGGGCCTTGTCCCAGATCATGATCTGCGGCGGCGCGAAGCCGATGACGCCGATCCGCAATTCGCGCGAGACGCCGCCGTCATCCATGAGCCGCCGCGTGAGAATGCGGAAGGGCGGCAGAAAGGCCGAGCCATCGGCGCGTTCGATATTGGCGCCGACATAGGGGAAGGCGGCTCCGGAGAGCGCGCGCTCGAGAAAGTCCAATCCGAAGTTGAATTCGTGATTGCCCGGCGTCGCCACGTCATAGCGCATGTGATTCATCGCGCGGAAGACGGGATGCGCGCCCGGGCCCAGTCCCCCCAGCCGCGCGACATAATCGCCGAGCGGGCTGCCCTGAAGAAGATCGCCATTGTCGAAAAGCAGCGCATCTTGCGTTTGCGCGCGCGCCTCGGCGACGAGGCTCGCGATCTTGTTCAGCCCGACGGTCGGGTCGGGCCGCGCGTGATAATAATCCCAGTCCAGCACGAACATATGCAGGTCGGAGGTCTCGAGCAGACGCAGCTGGACGCGCGTCGCCGCGCGCGCAATGGTGGGAAAATTCGCGGTGAGCGCCGCACCCCCTGCAAGAAGCTCGCGTCGCGTGATGGGCATGAGCGTTTCCCCACGGGCTTGCGCGTTCCTATTCCGCCGCTGCCGGCAATCTGTCGCGCGTCGCGGCGAGCAGCGCGCATTTGAAGCCGTCGATGATGACGTCGGCTTGGCGATGCAGCAGATTATGCGCGATCAGCCCGATGAGCGCCGTGCCGATGCCGACCGCCGTAGCGACGAGGGCGGCGGCGATGCCGCGGCTGACCGCCGCCGGATCGGAGACGCCGCCCGACGACAGCGCGTTGAACGTGTCCATGATGCCGAGGATCGTGCCGAGCAGACCGAGAAGCGGCGCCGCGGTGACGATGGTGTCGAGCATCCACAGACGCGCGCTGACTTTGGCGTCGACACGGATGAATAGCGCCGAGGACAGATCCTCGACGCGGGCGCGCGTGCAGCCGGGCTCGTTCTGCGCGGCGACATATTCGGCGAAGCTGCGGCTCAACTCGTCGGGGCCGAAGGGCTTCGGCGTCGTCGAGGTTCCGAGCGCATGGGCTTTTATCGCGGCGCTGATCCTGCGGGAGCGCAACGCCAGCAAAGCATAATAGACGAGCCGCTCGATGAGCACGAAGGCGAGCAGAGCCAGGCATCCGTAGAGAATGTCGATGCAGATTTCGTGAAAGAAGGCGTGATCGATCTGCATGGTCAAAAGCCCATCGAGAAGGTCGCCGTCGCCGAGAAGCCCTGGCCGACGTAGTAGGTCGGCGCGCTGGTCGGTATGACATTGCCGTAGCGGCCGATCGTCGGCCGTGCATTGGCCTGGACGCCGTTTATACCGGAAAGCGAGTGAGTGCTGGTGATATTGTAGAAATTCACGCGCAGCTCTGGGCGCTTGCCGAAGGCGATGTCGTCGAAGCGATAGCCGATCGCCGCATCGAGACGACCATAGGCCGGGATCGATTCGTCATTGGTGAACGTCGAATATTGCCGGCTGATGACCTTGACGCCGAGATTGCCGAACAGATGATCGTCATCATAGTCGAGGCCGAAGGCGGCCGTCCATTGAGGCGCGCGCGGCAGGTGCTTGCCCTTCGTCGGCAGAATGTCCGCGACCGAGGGAAGGCCCGCGCCGACCGGGGCCGTCGCCGTCGTGGAGAGGTCGTCGAGCAGGCGGGTTTGCAGATAATTGGCCGACATATAGGGACGGAAATTATAGATGCGCCGCGTGCCCGCCTCGAAGGAGACGCCCCAGAGATCGACCGCGCCAGCGTTGATCGTCGTCGATTGCGAGGCGGTGGAGCCTGGAAAGAGCGCGAAGGTCGAGACTTGGCGGTTGACGTAATGCGCGCCATAGAGCGCGAGCGCGGTGGCGAAATCCTTGCCCTGGTAGCGATGGCCGACCTCGACCGTGACGCTCTGTTCCGGCGCGAGCCGATTATAGGGCGTGATGCGGCCATTGGAGTTGGAGGCCGAGTCGGCCAGCGCGAAATTGGGCGTCGCTTTGAACGATGTGCCGACCGACGCGTAGATCTGATGATCGTCCCAAAAGCGATAACGGAAGCCGGCCTGCGGCAAGGCGACGAGATCGCTCTGCGTGACGAGCGGTGTGACGCCGGGTAGGAAATTATAGACGGAGCGATGGATCGAAGAGACCTTCACGCCCGATTCGATCGAGAGCTTGTCGTCGAGCAGGGACCAGTTGTCGCCGACGAAGCCCATATTGGTGACAGTCTGCGTGAGCTGGTCGCGCCGTTCCAGCGTTCCGACGCCGGGCAGCGAGATCGCGCCGGAATCGACATAGGGATCGACGACGCCGCCGCTCGCATTGAGAAACGCATAGGGCGCGGTCTGGCGGTGGTTGGCGTATTCGAACCAGTAGCCGAGCTGCAGCTTGTGATTTTCGAATTGGAAAGTGAGCTTGTTGATGAGGCCGGGCCGTAGCGTCTCGGTGACAGAAGGATTGTAGAGGAGGCCGCGATCATTGGCGATCACCGCGCCATTGCCATTGTAATCCGCTGCGCCGACATTGAAGCGACCGTAGAAGAAATTATTCTCCGTCGCGCTGGCGGTGCCGCCGCCATTGCCGTAGCCATACCAGAAATAGGGAATGGCGTCATAAGTGATGTTGTTGTCGACCGCAAAGGTCGACGGCGCGCTGACGATGAGATTTTTGAACGGATTTATGCGCAGCTTGTAATAGAGGCCCGCCTGATTGGCGGTGCGGTCCCAGCTCGCCGGCGGCGAAGCGGCGGAGGGCGCAAAGAAGCTGAGAGGAAGCGCGGAGTTGAAGCCGGCGGATTTCGCGCCCAGCAGATTATAGGAGCCCATTGTCGGGTTCTGATAGAAATTGTTGATCGCGTCATTGTAGATCACCGATAGGCTGACGCGATTGCCTTGGCCCGGCTCCCATACGCCCTTGAACTCGACATTGTGCCGGTTGTTGGCGCCGGGTCCGACCCAGTGATTCTCGCTGTAATGCGAGTAGGACAGATAGGAGCGGAAGTCGCCGATCTGGCCTGTCTCGACGCGCGCGAACTCCCTGCCGAGATTGTGCATGCCGTAGGAGAAATCGACGAAGCCGCCGCGGCGCTTCGAGGGATCGCGCATATAGATGTTGATGACGCCGCCCGAGGCGCCGATATGCGGGCTGTCGAGATCGGGCGAGCCTTGCGCGATCGATATCTGCTCGATGTTCTCGCTGTCGACATATTCCTGCGGGAACAGCGCGTAATTGCCCGAGTCGTTGACGGGCATGCCTTCGATGGTGAGACCGATCTGATCGCTATTGAAGCCGCGAATGGTGATGTTGCCGCCATTGAGGCCGGAATTATCCGGGCTCGACACATTGACGCCTGGCAGCATGTTGATGAGCTGATAGGGATTGGACGTTGGCGACATCTTCGCGATGGCGTCGCGCGTCACCGTGGAGCGCGATTTGACCGCCTCTTCCTCGATCATGAAGCCGCCGCCGAGATCATTGCGCGTGACGCCGTCCGGAGCCGCCTCCGCGGCGCCATTGCCATAGATGTCGACGCGGCCGAAGTCGGTGGGCGCCGCGGTGAGGCCGCTCTGAGAGCGGCTGTCATGCGCCGGCTTTTGCGGCTGAGGAGCCGATTGCGCGAGAACGAGGGTCGGCGTCGAGGCGCCGGCGAGCAGGGCGAGCGTAAGGACACGGAACTTCATCGGTGGACCTCTGTTTCGACTATCTCGGATGGAAGACGACGACGCCGCTGAGCGACCCTCCGCCCGCTGCAGAGGCGCAGGCGACGGCGCGCGAGCGCGCCGCAGAATCGAGGATTGCGGAGCCGGAACTGCTGGTGACGGAGGCCGAGCCGCCCGAGACCGCGATGCCGACCGAGCCCGAGGGCTTCTGCAGCCGCGCGTCCTTGGTCGCCGGATAGGGCGCGCCGGCGAGACAGGCGCGGAAGGCGGAGACATTGCCGGAAGCGCGCGAGCTTCGCTCGGCCGCGGCGACTTCTCCCCGCCGCGCGGCGGCGGTCTTCTCGCGCGCTTCTCTTTTCGAATCGGCCTTGGAGTCGTCGCTGTGCTCCTTGCGCGGGCGCTCTTCCGTTTTCGGCTTTGGTTTTTCAGGCTTTTGCGGCTTTGGACGCGCGGCGACTGGCGCGGGCGCATCGCTTGGCTGCGGCATCTCCTCGAGCGTCTGCGGCTGCGGCGCGTCAATGGGCGTCTCTTGAAGTGGCTCCGGCGGAGGCGGCTCGGACGCTTCCGCCTCGACCGGCAGATCGAGCGCGATCTCCATCGTCTGCGCGCCCGGATCGGCCGGCGCGACGAGAGTCGCCTCGGGCGCCATCGTCAGCGCCAGAGCGAACAACGCCAGCGCGCCGGCGAGGCCGGCGGCGTTGCTCGCGACGTCGAGTCCGTCGAGCGCCTGTCCGGGCCGCACTATTTCGGCCTCGTGACGATGGAGGCGCTCGCGACCTTCGCCGCCTTGAGGGCGTCCAGGACGGAGACGAGATTTTGAAGTCCCGCGCCTTCGTCGCCGCTGATGATGACGGCGAGCGGCTTGTCCTCGCTCGCAAGGCCGCGCAGGCGCTCTGGAAGCTCGGCGAGCGAGATCGGCTTGCCGTCGAGATAGGTTTCGCCGGCGCGATCGATGCCGATCGTCACGCGTTGGCGCTCGACGACCTTGTCTGGATGAGCAGAGCTC
Source organism: Methylosinus sp. H3A (assembly GCF_015709455.1). NCBI lineage: Bacteria > Pseudomonadati > Pseudomonadota > Alphaproteobacteria > Hyphomicrobiales > Methylocystaceae > Methylosinus > Methylosinus sp. H3A. The sequence goes on along the minus strand of NZ_JADNQW010000007.1, from coordinate 102,702 downwards.
GGCGGTGTGACTTTTAGCCCGAGTGCTGGAAGCACATTTATGCTGATCAATACGAAAAAGACCAACAGGAACATCATCACGTCGATCATCGGAATAATTTCGATGCGCGCGTGTCTTTCGCGGCGCTCCGGCCAATTCCGCATCGACGGACTCCCTGGGCAGTGATCGACTTCGAACTACTCATGAGGGAGGGTTTGATTCAGATTCATGACTATAAACGTCATCTAATATTCAAAAAGCTGACGTCTTTTCGCCTTAAATCATGCAGACCCGAGCCTTACCTAAGGAACAACCCGTATCCGCGCGATTGTTGCGCTTTTGCCACAGGCGCCGAGAAATCGAATCTGCGCGCATGCGTCACGCTCGACGCACCGCTTCGAATGCCGACGGCGGCGCGAAGCTCGGACGATGGGCGGGCGAAAAATCTCGCGAGCCCGGCTCGATCAGGACGGGTCTATCCTGAATTCCAACGATGAAAATTACTCGGTGCGGGTCGAGCAACCCCGGGTCCGGGGCGCGTTTCGGAATCGAGACGGCGCCGCGCGTCATCAAACCGTATCGAAGCGACGATACGCACGGCTTTTTACGGGCTTGCGAGTGGTTGTGACGACGCGAACACAAATCGATCCGGCGCCCCGGACGCGGATCGAAGCAAATGCATTTCCGGCGCTGATCGCAATCGTCGTCGCGTCCGGTTTCGCGGGGCTCGGTTACGAGATCGTCTGGACCCGCATGTTGAGCCTGACGCTCGGCACCGAGATGCTGGCGGTGCTCGGCGTCATCGCGGGTTTTTTCGCGGGCGTCGCCCTCGGCGCGTTCCTCCTCGACCGACTCATCCGCGCCGCGCGTTCGCCTTTTCTCGCATTTGCGTTGTTAGAAGGGACCATCGGACTCTGGGGTGTGGCGAGTGTCGCATTGCTTCGCGAGGCCACGCAGTTCGCGCCGCCCTTGCTCGGCGTCGACCCGAATCCTGCCGCGCTCTGGGGCGTCGGCTTCGCTCTGCCGGCCCTGCTTCTTCTGCCTGCGACGACCGCGATGGGCGGAACGTTGATTGCGCTCGTGCGCATGACCGACGCCCTTTCGGGCGATCCGCGGTCCTCCGCCGGCGTCTATGGCGCCAACACCGCCGGCGCCGTGATCGGCGCGCTCGCCTCGGCATTTGTCCTAATGCCGAATTTCGGCCTGTCGAAGACGCTGCTCGTCCTCGCTTGCGTGAACGCCGCATGCGCCATCGGCGCGCTCGTCCTGCACCGAAATGTCGGGAAATTTGCGTCTCCGCCGCCGACCCGACCGCCGACTGAGACGCCCGCCCGTCTGCTCGCGACGCTCTTTGCGACTGGCTTCCTCGGCATTGCCTTCGAAATGATCGTCGTGCGGCTCGCCGCGCAAGCGCTCGAGGACACGATCTACACTTTTGCGAGCCTGCTCGCAGCCTATCTCTCGGGCTCCGCTCTGGGCGGATTGTCGTGGCAGAAATTTGGACGGCGGCTCGGCGAATCGAGCGCCGCCTGGCTCCTGGCGGCGACGGCGGCGGCCTGCCTTTCGACCACCATCCTCGCGCCGCACGTCCTGCGCGCGGCGGAAAAGGCCGGCGAATTCGGCGCCTCCGGGGAGTTTGTTGTTGCATTCGTCCTTTTCGCCGTTCCGTCTTTCGCAATGGGCGCGTTGTTCGGCCATCTGGCGCAACAGGCGCAGGATCTGCGCGGCTCGCTCGGCTGGGCCGTCGGGGTCAATAGTCTCGGAGCGGCGCTCGCGCCCTATGTGACCGCACAAATTCTGATCCCCGCATTCGGCGCATGGCAGGCGTCGATACCGATCGCGCTCGGCTATCTACTCCTGATGCGTCCTCGTCGAACGTCGCTCGCGCTTGTCGCCGCGCCGATGATCATCGGCGCGCTGCTGCTCGTCATCCCTGCGCCATCCTTCGTCCATCCGCCCCAGGGCGGACGGATACTCGCGACGCGCGAAGGGCCGACAGTCACGGCGAGCGTCGTCGACGACGACGCCGGCGTGCGTTACCTCGACGTCAATGGGCGCTTTCGCATGGGCGGCACGAGCTCGGCGCGCTCCGATTTTCGACAGGCGATGCTGCCACTTCTTCTGCATCCGGCGCCGCGCCGGGCGCTGTTTCTCGGCGTCGGCACCGGCGCGACGCTCATAGGCGGCGCAATGACGCCCGGCGTCGAAGCGCAGGGGGTCGAGCTGTCGCCCGAAGTCGTGGAGCTCATGCCGTGGTTCGCGAATGAAACGCAGCGTGCGCCGACGCCGAGAGTGACCGTCGCAGATGCGCGTCGTTACATTCTCGCCGATCGCGCCCATTATGATGTGATCGTCGCCGATCTGTTCCATCCGGCGCTGGACGGGAGCGGCGCTCTCTACACTACGGAGCATTTTGCGGCGATCCACGAGAGACTGGCGCCGGGCGGGCTGTTCTGCCAGTGGCTGCCGCTATATCAGCTCGACCTTCCGTCTCTGCGCGCGATCATTCGCAGCTTCCTCGCCACCTATCCGAGCGCCTCCGCCTGGCTCAATCATTACAGCGTGCGCACGCCCATGCTCGCTCTCGTCGCACGCCGCGACAATGAAGCATTCGACGTCGACGCTCTGTCCGCGCGGCTCGATCAGCCGGCGACGGCCGCTGTGGCGAGGCCGCTCGGCTTCACCGGATCGGTCGATTTGCTCGGACAATATCTGGGCGGCGCGCGAGCGCTCACGGCCTTTGCCGGCGAGGGACCGCTCAATGTCGACGACGCCCCTTTCGTGACCTTCGACGCGCGCCGCAATGTCCGCGCCACGACGGCGCCCCCTTGGACCACGCTGCTCGCGGTCATACGCGAAATCTTGCCCGACGCCGGCGAATTATCTCTGGCGAGGCGAGACGAGCCGCTCGATGACCGTCTCCTCGCCTATTGGCGCGCGCGAAATCACTTTCTGGAGGTCGGCGCCGCTCTGCCCGGCGAGCCTCGCGGGCGTGCGCTCGTCGAGGCCGCGGCGCCAGGACTGCTAGAGACTCTTCGAATAAGCCCGGAATTCGATCCCGCCTATGCGCCGCTGATCGGCATGGCGCGACTTTTATACGCATCGAACAGCGAAGAGGCGACGCGTTTGCTGCACGAGATTGACGCCGCCGCGCCGCATCGACCGATCGCGCGCGAATTGCTGGAGCAGGCGAGCGGCGGAAAATAAGCAGGCGCCGTTCTACGGAGCGAATTTGATCCGGTAGCCCCAGCAGTCGAGACTGTCGGGGATTGCGTTGAACGCTACGGTCACTCTCACTCCGCCCTGGTTTCGCGGCACTTCATGATAGAGATAGCTCGGGAAGAGAATGAGATCGCCCGGTTCCGCCTCTGGAACCACATATTTTCCCGCATTGAACGGCCCCATCGCCGCCGAACGTGTGTGATGCCGAAAATTGAATTCGAATCCGCCGGGAGGCCGCACGAAAGCGGTGCGGCTGCCGGGATGCGAGGGCGTCAGATAAAATACGCCGGACGCAAAACTATTGGCGTGCGAATGCAAGGCCTGACTACCGCCGGGCTCGAGGACATTCGTCCACATTTCTTTGACTGTCCATTCGAGTCTCTCTCCGAAGAGGAGCGCGCCGAAATCGACGAGCTTGGGAGTGGCGAGCTCCGACATTCGCCGGAACAGCTCATCGCCGCGCGGATCGGCGATCTCCGTATGAAAGAGCTGATCCGAGCGGAGATTCTTCTCTATGCGCGAATTGCGGATCGCATCGACGGCGGCCTCGACGAGAAGCGGATCGAGGAGACCAGGGCAGCGCATGAGCGGAATGGGAAAAAGCGGCTCGATCTCGTCCATGCCGTCACACTCCGCTCATCTCCGCGCTCTTTCCCGCGCGGGCTTTTTTTCGGCGCTCTTGCCGGGCGTCTCCGCTTTCTCAGGCGTCTCGTCCGGCCGAAGAACCTCGATCGCTTCTCCCGGCCGCAGCGCGTGCCGCAATTCCGTCACCTCGTCGCTCGCGCGCGCCGCCCAATAGAGGCAGTCGTCGAACTCGCCATTGCCGGCCTCGACCATGGACTGATGCAGATGCCGCTCCGCAATGTAGCGCGAGGGATGATCGGCAGGCAGAGCGCTCGCCAGAGCCCGTACCTTGTCCACCGCGGAGACGCAATCCTCTTTCGTCGGCTCGGCGTCCGCTGGCTCCGTCGAAGCCTCGGCGACTGCCGCGACGGGCGTCGGAGGCGCGATCGGATCGGCGGCCCGCTCCGGTCGGCCGTCCATGTTCGGGCGCGCCGGAAAGAGCAGAGCGGCGACGCCCGCGCATGAGAGAACGACTACGACGAGGAGAAGCAGAGGCCGCATCGAGTGAGAACCAATGAGCGAAACGAGAAAGCCGGCGGCGAAGTTTCGCCGCCGGCGCTTTGGCTACGGTAGGGCCGAGCTCAGTCGCGCTCGGCGTGATGCTCATGCTCCCAATGATGACCGGCGAGGCGCCGCGCGAGCTCGGCGTTCTGCTCGACGAGCAGTTTCGGCGAGCCGATGGGGCGCAGGAAAATCGGATTCGCATAGAACCAGAGATTCGACCAGGCCTGAACGTCATGGGTCACTTTCTTGACCCCATTGACGGATTCGAGATGCGCCGGGCAGGAGCTGTCCGTGCAGCTGACCGTCGCATTGTTGGCGTCCAGCAGAGGATTGCCCGCGCTGTCCGTCACATTGGGGGTCGCGACCGGGATATTGGCGCCGCGGGCGCGAATATAGCCGGGCTCGGAGCCCATGGTGAAGCTCGTCACGAAGGACAGGCGCGTCGAGCCGTCATGCTGCTTCTTGACCTTCATATTCCGCCAATTGACCTGCTTTGCGATTGCCGCGGTGGAATTATAGACGATCGACGCGCCGGCGACGCCCGCGGCGTTGGCGACCGCGTAATTGGGCGAGGTCGGAGGAACGACGCCAGTGATCTTGCCGGTGATGAGATCGACGTGATCGATCGACGGCTTGTTGAGCGGCTGATGCTGGCCGATCTGCGCCAGCAGCGGATTGTCGAAGCTATAGGGGCTGTTGTTCGTCGCCGGCACCGTCAACTCTACTTCGAGAAGGATGGTCTCGCCTGGCCGCGCGACGAGCGTCTCGCCCATCGTCTTCCAGTCGCCATGCGCGCGCGCACGGAACACGAGATCCGGACCGATGACGTCGCCATTCACCGAATAGCTATTGCCGGAGCGCATTCCGTCGATGATCGACTGATTGCGGAAGCCTTCGGTTCTCGGAACATAGAGCTTGGTGTATTCGCCCGGAATGAAGTCGGCAGTGGTGTAGCGGTCACGCGCGCCGAAGGCGCCGCGCTGATGCCAGTCCGAGCTGATGAACATGAAGAAGTTGCGGCCCTCTCCGAGCAAGCCGTCCCAGAGTCCGCCGACTTTCGCCGTGTAGACGCCGACCATGCCATAGGTGCCGCCGCCGACCGCGTTGGAGCCGTAGGAGCCCGAGCCGCCCGTCAATCCGCCCTCGGCCATATGGCCGGGCGATTCTATGCCGAAGGCGACAGTCGGCGCCGCATTGTTGAAGTCGCGGAAATGCTCGATATTGTAACCCTTGTTGCCGGAGGCCGCGAAGGGCCCCTGGCGCTCCGTGTGCGTCGGGATCGCATAGGATTGCAGCGGATAATTCGCCTGCAGCCATTTGACGCCTTCGAGCGCCTTGCCGTGCCCGGCGGTTCCCGAGTTGTTGACATTGTCCTTGCCCGGCCACAGCGGGCTGTTGCCGGCGTCGATGGGTCCGATGCTGTCGGTGTCGGCGCGATCGAAGCGGAATTCGAACTCCGCCATCTTGTCGGCATTGCCTCCATGACGCGGATGCTGTCCGGCGATCACCGCGACATCCGTGTGCTCATGGCCCGGCACGACCCATTCGAGACCTTCGACGAGCACCTTGTCGTATAGCGCCGAGCGATTGACGATAATCGGATATTCGACCTCGCCGATCGACTGCCAACGCCACATCTGCGCGTTGGAGCCACTCCCATTCGCCGAGCCTTTCAGGCTGCTGATGGTGATGCCCTGGATCGTCTGGCCGAGCGTCTGCGACCAGGTGGTCGTTGTGTCGCCGGGGAGATTGGCGCTGGCGTCGCTGAAGCGGCAATCGCGATTGCCGGAGCCGCCATGATTGCCGAGCGTGAACCAGTCGAGATCGAAATTGGTCCCGCCGGCCGCCGCTGCTCCGGTTCCGACCGCGCGATCGATCGTGTAGCCGGCGGCGATGGAGCCGTCTGTGCAGGTGTTGTGATTATGCATGTCGCCCGCGACATACGGATTGCCCCTGCGCGCACCCTCGCCATGTTCTCCGGCGGCTGCCGAATGACCGAAAGCGAGCGAAACAGACGCGGCAGTCAACAAAACAGCTGATTTCGAACGGTGCATGCCAATCCCCCGCAAAAACCTAGCCGCGATTATGCAGCGCTTGACCGGCTCGCGCGGTGAAGTGGAAGATTTTTGGGTTCGAGATAACCGCGCGCGCAGCGCCAGCGGCTCTGGCGGCGGGCCGGAGTTTCGAACGGCGAAGGCTTGCGGGTTGAGGGAAAAGGGTTCGGATTTCGGGGGCGCTCGCCCCGCGCTTCATGTCGCGAGGCGCGGGATGCGCGCGAGCGCAATGCGGAGGAATTGCCGGTCGGGACAGCTGGTCGGCAGATGGATTTTGATGGCGGTCTTCATCTCGACGACGCGCGCGGCGATCTTCACGAGGCGCAGACGAAGAGTATCGAACTGAGCCGTGCGCCAAGACGAGCGCTTGGGCGCGGCCATGCGCAGGCCCCACATGATCCAATAGGCGCCGGCGTGCAGGAACAGGCGAAGCTGATTGGCCGTCGCTTTCATGCATGAGGTTCGGTCGGCGCAAAGATGCGTCTTCCAGGATTTTATATGGTTCTCGGCCTGGCCGCGCCGGCAGTAGACATCTTCATAGAGACGGCGGGCGTTGCGGGCCTCGAGATTGGTGACGACGAAGCGCGTGTCGACGCCGTCGGGCCCGGCTTCGGTTCGCGCGATGATACGCTCGACGCGGCTCCAGCTCTGCGCGCCGTCGAGGAATTCCTTGTAGCGCCGCGCCTTGCCGGCCGAAGGCGCCGCTTCGAACACGGCCTTGGTTTTGGCTTCGAGCCCGAGGATATGCGACCTCAGCGTCGTCGTCGGGGCGACGCCGAAGATGAAGTCGAGGCCATTGGCGCGGCAGAAGTCGATCGTCTCGGGCGTGCAATAATGGCTGTCGGCGCGCAGCAGAATTTTCGTTCTCGGCCAATTGGCGCGGATGCTGCGCAGCAGGCGGCGCAGGAAGCGTTCGGCCTCTTTTCCGCTGGGGCGCTTGGCCGGCCGCAGCATGGCGGACACGAAGCGGCCGGAGCCGTCGAACACGACGATCGGCTGAAAGCCATATTCGTCATGATGCGCATTGAAGAGGCGGAGTTGCTGGCCTCCATGGACGGCGTCGAAAGTGTCGTCGATGTCGAGCGTGATGCGCTCTGGAACGCGATGGAACGACTCGCAATAGAGATCGGCCATGGCGCGGCCCATGCGCAGCAGAGCGCGAGCGTCCGGCAGATTCTCGAAGCGCGAGATCGTTGATTGCGAGGCGAGCTCGCGCTCGGAAGGCGCGAGCCCTTGCGCCATCTTGAACATCGGATCGCCGCGCAGCGCCGAGGCGTCGTTGCCGTCCTCATAGCCGGCGCCGATCATGAGGAGGCGAAAGCGAATGATGTCGGCGAGCGTATGGGTGACGAGATCGGGATCGCGCGGATCACGGATGCAGCCGGCGAGCCGCTCCGCGACGCGCAGGCGCTGCTCGATCTCACGCAGCAGCAGCACGCCGCCATCGGATGACAGCAGGCCGCCGTCGAATTTGGCGACGACAGCCTTGCCGGAAACAGGTGACAGGCCGGAAAGCGGCAGGGTAAAATCGTTCATGGCGGGGCGTGGCGGCTTCGAAATGGCGCGAGTTGGATTCGACACCCGAACTCTACGCCAAATCAAAAGGCTGTACCACCCCCGCCAACCTACGCTGAATTTTCCGGGCTAGACGAGCCCCCCGGCGTCACGAGACGCATCGGCGCGCGGAATATGGGAGAACGACAACGACAGTCGTGTGACCATTTGATTACAGAGACGCGCTTTTCGAGTGAGTCGAAAAGACTTTTTTTTCGTCGACGCGCGGATGACAAAACGCATGAGCCGATGCATAAGGCGCCAATGGCGTATTCGGGAAACGTATGGCTTCGATGGTGAAGACTCTTTCGTTTGCTCTCGTTCGGCGTTGGTTCGACGACGGGGATCGCGCTAGCCAGGCGGCCGCTCGCGATCCGGGATCGGCCGGCCGGACGTCTCCGAGGCGACTTCGAAGTGAACCTCTCGTGCATTTCATGATGATCGGCGGGCTCGTCTTCGCCGCCGACGCCGCGCTGCATCCGCCGCCAAAAGACGAGCGCGTCATCACCGTCGGCAAAGCGCTGCGTCAGTCCTTCATCGACAATTTCGACGAGGACAAGGCGCGCACGCCGTCGGACGTCGAGCTCCAGAAGATGATCGACAGTTGGGTCGCGAGCGAGATTCTCTATCGAGAGGGCAAGGCGCTCGGCGTCGATCGTGGCGACGATATGATACGCGATCGTATCGCCTATAAACTTCAATTGCTCATCTTCGACCAAGTTCGCCTGCCACAGCCGACCGAAGAACGATTGCGCGCCTGGTTCGAGCAAAATCGCGCGCGCTTCGACGAACCGGAGCGTGTCGGCTTCTACCTCACGCCCGCGACCGACGCCGTCGAGGCGACGCGCTGGCTCGAAGACATCGTCGGCGGCCGTGAATCGGAAGAGCTTCGTGATCGCACGCGCGCCATTCTCGCGCGCCCCGTCACCAGTCTCGGGCCCGCCTTCGGCGAAAAATTTCGCGACGCCCTGCTCGCGCTACCTCAGGAAACATGGGCAAAGCTCGAATCCAAAGAAGGATGGCATGTCGTCCGCATCGACTCTCGGCATCCGGGCGAGCCGGCGATTTTCGAGAATGTCCGCGACGAGATCCTGCGGCTGTGGCGCACGGATGAAGCGCGCGCGCGCGCATGGGAGGCGGTGAACCGGCTGAAGGCGTCCTACACAGTGCGGATGGAGCCGTGAGACGCTCGATAATATTGCTGGCGGCTTGGGTCGTCGCTGCGACATTGCTCGCGCCCGTCGCGCTCTACGCGCACGAATCCTCGCTCGGCGTGCTCGAATTGCGCGAGGTGCGCCAGGGCGCCTATGTCGGCCGTTGGACAATGGAGCCGACGATCGGCGGCGCTCGCGTAGATCTGCGCGCGCCGCCACATTGCTTCTTGCGCATACCGGAGCTCGATTGCGGCCAAAAAGGCCTCGTCGGCGCATTGACGATCGGCAATCTCGGCTCGCGCATGTCGGCGGCGCTGATTAAGATCATCCCGATTCAAGGCGAGACGCGCAGCTACACCATCACCACCGCCAATCCCACCGTGTCGATTCTCGGTCCCGAGGCTCCGACGCTCGAGAGCTGGATCGAACTCGGCGTGACCTATCTGAACTACGGCGTCGACCATATTCTGCTCGGCGCGGATCATCTGCTGTTTGTATTTGGACTGATCTGGATCGTGGGGCCAAGCCGTCGACTCGTCACGACGATCACCGCATTCACCATTGGCCACAGCGCATCACTCGCTGCCGCCGCCTTCGGGCTGATCGGCGTGCCGGAACGGCCGCTCAACGCCTGCATCGCGCTCAGCATCGTCTTCGTCGGCGTCGAGATCGTGAAGCAGCGCCATAGCGAAGCCGGATTGACGGCCCGCTACCCTTGGGCCGTCGCTGGCGGCTTCGGCCTCGTCCATGGCGTCGGCTTCGCCAGCGCGCTCGCCGGTCTCGGGATCGAACGACGGCTGCTGCCGGCCGCGCTCGCTTTCTTCAATGTCGGCGTCGAGATTGGACAACTCGCTTTCGTGCTTTTGACGCTGGCGCTCATCTGGGCGCATCGTCGCCTCGGCGCCGTACTCCCTGGTTCGCGCGATCTCCTTCCCGGCTATGCGATCGGTTCGATCGCAGCCTTCTGGTTCATCGGCAGACTTCTCCGCGTTCTCGCAATCGATTGAGGACAGCCCTCGCCATGTCGCTTCGCCTCCGATCCTTCGCATTCAGCCTGCTCGCCGGATTCGCGCTCGCATCGCCCGCTCTCGCGCATGATGGAGAGGGATTGGCCGGCGGCCTCGCGAGCGGCTTTCTGCATCCACTGAGCGGCGGGGATCATCTGATCGCTATGGTCGCCGTCGGGCTCTGGGGCGCGCAACTCGGCGCTCCGGCAATCTGGCTGCTTCCGATCGCCTTTCCTCTGATCATGGCGGTTGGAGGCGTGCTCGGCGTCATGCATATTCCCTTGCCGGCGCCGGAGATGATGATCGCACTATCGGCCATACTATTGGGCGCTGCGGTCGCGACACGCCTTCGACCGCCGACCGTCATCGCGGCGCTCGTCGTCAGCCTGTTCGCGATATTTCATGGCCATGCACATGGCGCGGAGCTCCCCGGCGCGACCGATCCGATGGCCTATGGCGTCGGATTCGTCACCGCGACAGGCTTTCTGCATGGCTGCGGGATCGTCATTGGCGCCGTGTCGCAATGGCCGCTCGGCGCGCGTCTCATCCAAGGCCTCGGGGCGATGATCGCCCTTCTCGGCGGCTATTTTCTGACGCTCGGCTCAGGCGGCGCAGGATGAGCGGCCAGTCGAAGTCGGCCGTCGCCGGCGCCCTCTTCTTCCTTCTGTATGCGAAGACGGCGAGTGCGCATATCATCGGCGCGCGGCTCGGCGACTTCTACGCGGGCGCCGTGCATCCGTTGACCGATTTGAAAGATGTGATCCTCTGGTTCGCATTGGGCATTCTGGCAGGATCGCTCGGCGCGTCCAACGCGAGGTCGGTTCTCTTGCTTTTTCCGTTCGGCCTCCTGGCCGGACTGACGACAGGAATGACGATGAACGCGACATCCGAGGGCGCGCTCGTCGCCGCTGGCGCGCTCGTTCTACTCGGACTGTTGCTGGCGTTGGAGCTGCGCATTCACGGCGGGCTGCTGTGTGCGATCGCATTGGGCTTAGCGGCGGCGCGCGGCGCGGCCAATGCCGGCGCGGTCGGACCGGAGACCAATCGCTTGCTATTTGCAGCGGGCCTCGCGGTCGCCGGCTATGTCATCATCGCGCTCGTCATGGCGTCGACGCTCGCGTTTCGAGGTGCCGGAACCGCCACGCAGACATGGCGGCGCGTCGCCATTCGCGTGCTCGGAAGCTGGATCGCCGCGCTCGGACTGATGATGGGCGGTCTGACCTTGGCGTCGTGACTCATGACGCCTCGATTCGACAATTCGTGAATTTTGCGTGGCTGGAGCCCGAGCTAGGAACCGCTGAAAGCGGAGCCGGCGGGCAAAGGTGATGAACGAGCCATGTGCAGCCCTTTTGAACGGCCGGCAATAGTGGCCTCTCCCTAAATCATGTCGTCCAGACCATAGATGCGCTGCGGCGCAAACCGGATATCTCAATTCGGTCCTTCGCCACTCGTCGTCCTCGGACAGCCATTCGCAGATTTTCCTGGCGGCTCGTCGGCGTCCGCGCGCCCGTCGCCTGAAGAGGAATGAGCGTCTGGGGCGGCGATGGTAGAAAAATAAAGCAAGGGACACGGATAATCCGCATGATTAGATGCGATATTTCCGAGACTGCATCAAATCGATTGGCGCAGGAGGTATTGCAACGCGATGCGATACTCGAGGGAAGTCAGCGAGACGGCATCGTATTGCTTGCCGTGAGGGCGCAAAGCGTGGCGACGTTGCCGCCCGAGTCAGCATCTTCTTCCCGAGGGCAGCGGGCTTTGTGCATGGCGAGAGCCGCCCGACATTCCGGATATCGCTCTCGCCCATCCGCCTATCCGCCGAACCCGCGCGTCACGTCCAGGCGATCGTCGAGCAGGCGCTGATCGCGCACCGCTGGGTGAAGCTCAGCCGCCGATCGACGAAACGATCGATTTCGTCGATGTTGGCTGGCGCCTCGTTGCAGCGCGCGCGCCTCTCGTGATCGTCAGCGGCAATCGACGTGCTTTGGAGTCGGTCGTCGCCGATCTCGTCGACGATGCCATTCGCGCAGTCCCACAAGGCGGGACAATTTAGAAAGCCGGGGGCGGCCGTAGTCGGCGCTGGATGCGCGACAGCGCGGTTGACACATTCAAAATTTAATGTAAAACGTTAATCACGTAACCCATAACATGCAGGATCATGTCACGCTTGATTGTTGCCCCACTCCTCGCGTCATTGGCGGCCTGCGGTCATATGCCCGTATCGACACTATGGGCGCTCCGCAGTTTCGACGCCGCCAACGTAGATTCGAAAACTTTGCGCGCCGCTATCCGCATGCCCGAGGCGCTGGAGCCGCGTCCTGGCGGCGTGACTTTGACGGTAGGCTGGTGGCGCGATGGAGAAGAGAACAATAGGCATGAAGCGAAATTCGCTCTCTTGGAAACGACGGCGCCAGAGGACATAGCGCCGTTGACCGGCGAGAAGACGGCTGGAACACGTCTTTACGCCTATCGAGTCGACCCGGCGGATCACGCTCGAATCCGAGCGCTCCAACAACGATCCCTAGAGGAGAAGGCGCGCAATCCTGGCGCGACGCATGGATCTTTCGGAGTTGGCGCGGACTCCTGCCGGCGCGGCGAATTGCCGGATGGGCCCTTGCTGACGACGAGCTATCTACGAACGCGATCGTCAGGAGACTATCTCACCTTGCTGAAGGACGTCGATCTGCGAACGGCCGTCACGACGGAGAAGCCGCTCGCCGCGCTTCTCCCACCTTGCGAGAAATTCGCATTGAGGGCGACGCCGAGCATCCCCGCGAATTGACCGCGAATATCGACATACGCGCGCGGCCGGCGTCGGACGCGCCGTAACTCTCGAGCCAATTCGGCAAAGGGCGACGTCGAAGCGATCCTGCTTCGACGAACATTCGAGCTTTGTCATTTTCAGGAGAACCGCATGAAACGCCAGGCCTTCACGATCGCAACCTCTTTGATCGCCGCTTTCGGAGCGCGGGCCGCTGATCTGCCAATCCACCACGGCGCGCCGACCTACGTCCCGCCTCCGGCCTTTCTTTTCGAAGGCGGCTACATCGGAGCCCATGTCGGCGCGCTCGGCTTCGCGGATCGGTCGGCTCCGCTATTGCCGACGACCAGTGGTGCGCTGGCTTACAATACGTCCCATGGGGGCAGTTTCCTCGGAGGCGCGCACGCCGGCTACGACTGGCATGTCAACTCCCTGGTCTTCGGACTGCGGGTCGATGTCTCCGGCGCTCATGCGACAAATTCAGGAATTCTTCCATTCGGAATCGGCGTCAGGAATATGGTCGACGTCGATGGGGTTGTGCGCGGACGTCTCGGCTACGCGTTCGACAGGCTGCTGCTCTATGTGAGCGGGGGCCTGAATCTCGCCCATGTCCGACACGAGCATTTTTCAGGTTTCGCTCTTTCACGCAAGGATCACATCGTCGGCGCGCCGACGATCGGCGTCGGCGCCGAATACGCATTCGACGACCATTGGCGCGGGAACGTCGAATTCCGTGTTTCGGATCTCTCCACAGGGAAAAGCGCTTCGCTTCCGTTCAATCCGGCCCTGGGGATACGTCATGATGCAGCGACCGGCGCCGTGACTGTCGGTGTGAGCTATCGATTCGGCAGGTAGGCGATCTGCGCGAACGCTCCCGGTCATGCGCCTCCGACATTGGCCGGGAGTTCATCGTCGAAGCTGTGGGCGATCGGCGCGCGGCGGTCGCCGATATCTTCTCCGCGGTCCGCAGACGCTTTGTTCCCGCGCCGATTTTCCTGCCGTTCGGCCGTCGCCATCCGCATGGAAGGGTTCGGCGACACGGCGCTGGGCATGGTTTTGCTTGCTATCGTCAGCAATGGCGCAGTGTCACACGGTCGCCGATGATTCGAGCGTTGCGCTTGCGGAGGCGCCCTGGGCCTTGCGGAACCGCCGCGCTTTGCGTTTCTTCCACCAGATGGACGCTTCCGCGCAATGTCAATTATTGGGAGGACGACAAAGAAGTTCTGGCTATGAGTCAGATCGACGAATGAGCCATAGGGCGCGCCATTGTTCTCATAGGACGTATCCACCCTATAGAGCACGGACTTGTCCGCGCTGAGCGGGCCGGTGGCGCCGATGGTGGTGCGATAGAGCGCGAGCGAGCCGATCTGCTGGGTGATGGAATAATGCGGCTGCTCTTGCGGTCCCTTGGTGGTGATGTTGACGATGCCGCCCGGTTCCGAGAGTCCATAGAGAATGGCGGCCGGACCCTTGAGCACCTCTATGCTCGCCACATTGCCGAGTTGTGTCGAGGAAAATATATCGATGTTGCCGACGTTGTCGACGCGAAAGCCGTCTCGATAGATGCTCCCGGCGTTGAAGCCGCGAAGCAATATTCCATTGGCCCGCGAGAAGCCCGAGGAGGCGCCGGGGCTACCGACAGAGACCCCGCTTACGTTGCGCAACGCCTCGGCGAGCGTGATCGCCTGCTGATCCTTGAGCACCTCTGTGTGATCGCCTGCACATTGACCGGCGTGTTCATGACTGGCGTGTCGGTCTTGGTGCCGACCGACACGACCGACACGACCGGCGTGACGTAGCTGTTCTGCGGCGTGAGGCTCGGCTTGCCGGAGCCGCGAGTCGCCCGGCCGCGCCGCGCCGATGTCGATCGACGGCAGCTCTTCCGCCCCCGCGTCATTGCGCATGCTATCGTTCTGCGCCAGCACGATCGACACATCCTCGCCGTCGCGGGAGAAGCGATAGGAGAGGCTCGTGCCAATGAGGAGGCGATCCAATGCTTCTCGCGTCGAAAAAATTCCAACCAGTCCCGGAGAGCGCAGGCTCTCGGTGAGCCAGGCGTCATAGAGGAGTTGCAGGCCGTTTTTACCGGCCACGGCGTTGAGCGCTTTGGACATGGCGCCGGGCGGAATCTGGTAGGTCTGCACCACGTCGGCGCGCTGCTCGGCGGAAATGGCGGCGCGGGCGGGTGAGCCCGGCGCCCCCGCTGCGATGGTCGCGATCGCCGCCGCGATCGCGTCGTTGTCCCCATTCCGCGCTCGCCCTGAACCATTCTGCCCGCCATTGCCGCATCCCCGTTTCGACCGAGTGGCGAAATGCCCCTCCACTTTGAAACACGTGATCGCCGGTGCAAAGAGGAGGTCGAGAACGAAAAAAAATCCAGTTATATTCTTTGATTATAATCATATACTTAGTTAGATAGACCGCATGCAGGCCGAGCGAGATTTCGATCTGCCGCAAGGCGGCGAGCGGATCGTCGATGCGGAAGACGCCCGTCACCCGACGTGCCCTCAGCGCCGGATTCACGAAATAGACGAGGCCGCGGCGATAGCGTCCGAGCGCGTCGACGACCTCGCCCAGCGTTTCGTTTTCGAACATCAGCTGGCCCCGGCGCCAAGCCGAGACGCGGTCGAGATCGGCCTCCGTCGGCGCCCGAGCCGCGGCGCCTGTCGCATAGGCGCTCTGCTGTCCTTCCTCGACGAGCACGGAGCGTCCGCCGCTCGCGATCGCGACGCTCTGCTGTCCGACCACGACTTGCGCGGCGTTCCGGTCCAGCGAGGCGTCGAAGGCGGTGCCGAGCGCCGTGACCGTCCCGCCTGCCGCTTCGACGACGAAAGGGCGTGAGGCGTCGGGAGCCACGTCGAACCAGGCCTCTCCTTCCAGCAGGAGGATGCGCCGTTCCGCGCCGGAGAAGCGCAGGGCGACCGCGGTCCTGGAATTGAGCTCGATCCTGGAGCCGTCGCCGAGCGTGATCCGCTGGGATGCGCCGACTCCGGCGTAATGATCCGAAATCAGATAGAGCGGCGCGTCTCCGAGCAGCAGCAGGGCGAAGATCGTCGCCACAACGGCTGCGCCCGCGAGCTTGCGCTT
This sequence comes from Methylosinus sp. H3A, assembly GCF_015709455.1. Taxonomy (NCBI): domain Bacteria; kingdom Pseudomonadati; phylum Pseudomonadota; class Alphaproteobacteria; order Hyphomicrobiales; family Methylocystaceae; genus Methylosinus; species Methylosinus sp. H3A. Next base: position 86,756 of record NZ_JADNQW010000007.1, on the reverse strand, counting down.
CGTCCGGCGCTTCTTTCGAATCGGCCCGGCGCCGGGGTAGCGCTGCGCCATATGGCCGAAAAGCCCGCCACTTCGTCGAAGGCCGCGCGATGCGCGTCATCGACCGCGAGCCACTGATCCAGCGCGGCCTTTTCTTTTTTCGTGAGCGGCGGGCCGTCGTTTTGTCGCAGCCACCAGTCGATGGCGGCGTCTTGGACGCTTCGCCGCCCGTCGTCATACGTCTCTTCCGTCATGCTTCGGCCATCCCCCCTCGCCCGTGTCGAGACGCCGGAACTCGCCCGATAGATCGTTTCATCTATCATCACGCGCGAGCAGGTCGAAACGGGAGGTCGTCCGAGCCGAAATTCATCGCAACGCCGCGAGGCAGCGCTGGACGGCGAGCCGCATGTGTTTTTGCGCCATATTCTGCGACATGCCGAGCGACAGGCTCTCGAATAGATAGAGAAGGAAGACTTCGCGGCAGCGTGGCGGCAGCGCGTCGATCGCCGCATGGAGAAGCCGCCATTTCTCGTCGGTTTCGACGCTCTCGTCGGGGCGCGCCTTGTCGCAGGGCGCATCCAGGGGGAAGTCGCCGAACTCGATGTGCTTTGCCTCGGTTCGGCGTCGGCGCGTCAGATCCCGTGCGAGATTGAGCGCGATCCGCCGCTGCCAGGACGGGGGATCGGCCATTGTCTCGAATCGCTCATGACGCAGGACGCGAATGAAGGTCTCCTAGAGGATGTCGCTCGCATCCTCGGGGCAGACCTTCCGCAACAGAAAATTCGTGAGTTGACGCCGATTGCGCTCGAAGAGCGCGCCCATCGACGGGCGTTGGGACTTGAACATGCGGGAATCCGATCGGACACGTCGCCGAGATAAAGCCGTTCTCGGCAGAGCTGGCGGCGCCCCCCCTTCCTCGCCCGGGAGGCAAAGCTGCCTGTCCGTCCCGATTGTCCAGAGCCCGTGCGGATTGCCGGCGCTCGGCGCCCCCACGGACGCCGGGAGAACGCCGTTCAGCACGAAAAACAAGGCGGCGACCGCTGCGATGATCGCGCGACGTCGACTGGTCGGTCATATCCAAAGGCTAGACATGCGACAATGTGTGATAGGTCGAGCCCGCGTGTCAATATTCGCCGCAAACCGGCGAAGACAACCGTGAATTCAGCGTCCTCGCCGAAAATAGAGGGCGGGCTTCGAAACAAGACCCGCGCTCGCGCGCGGCCGAATTCTTTCGCCGGATATTGCGATTTCGGTTCGATGCGCCGCTGTGCGCTGTGGGGCGGCGGTAGATCACGCAGCGCTCCGGCCTCGATGCGGGGGGAAGACGCCCCGGATCGGTCGCGATGCCGCTCTCGATGGCGAGCTTGTCGCATATTGCGCGGATATCGGAGATCGGCTCGCGGACCGCCGACGGAAAAACGCTCCGACTATGCTCTTTCGCGCCGAGTAGACGGAGAACGTCGACGGTATGGCGTTGGCGGGTCGAATGAAGTAAGGCTGCTATCCGATCGCGGAAATCGCTGTCGACGAACATTTCGTCACCTGCGCCTGCGGGAAAGAGCAACCAGCACTGATGTCCTTCTTCGAAACAAGCCCAGCACTGGCTCGAGCCCTCGCCGAACGGCAGTATATCGATCCCACGCCGGTTCAGTCCGCGGTTCTGGCCGGCGACGCCGCGGGGCGGGACATCCTCGTATCAGCACAGACTGGTTCCGGTAAAACAGTCGCTTATGGATTGGCGATCGCCTCGACCATTCTCGACGACGTCGGGATGGTCGAAGCCACTCTTCCGCTCGCGCTGGTCATTGCGCCGACGCGCGAGCTCGCTCTACAAGTCGCGCATGAGCTCGAATGGCTCTACCACTACGCCGACGCGCGGCTCGTGACTTGCGTCGGCGGCATGGACGCTCGGCTCGAGCGCCGGAAGCTCGCCGAAGGAGCGCATATCGTCGTCGGCACGCCCGGGCGCTTGCGCGATCACATCGAGCGAGGGGGACTGAATACTTCCGGCTTGGCCGCGGTGGTGCTCGACGAAGCCGATGAAATGCTCGACCTCGGTTTCCGCGAGGATCTGGAGTTCATTCTCGATTCCGCGCCGGCCGGCCGCCGCACGTTGATGTTTTCGGCGACCATGCCGAAGGGCATCGCCAATCTCGCCCGACGCTATCAGAGCAATGCGCTGCGGATCGAGGTCGCCGGCGGTGAGCGCGGCCATGCCGACATAGAATATCGCGCGATCAGCGTGGCGCCGAAGGACACGGAACACGCCGTGGTCAATCTGCTGCGCTTCGTCGAAGCGCAGACGGCGATCGTGTTCTGCAACACGCGCGAGTCCGTCCGGCACTTGCAGGCGACATTGCTCGAGCGGGGGTTCTCGACGGTGCTGCTGTCTGGCGAACTCAGCCAGCACGAGCGCAACCAATCGATGCAGGCGCTGCGTGATGGCCGCGCGCGCGTTTGCGTCGCGACCGACGTTGCTGCGCGCGGCATCGATCTGCCCAACCTCGGGCTGGTCGTCCACGCCGAGCTGCCGAACGACGCCGAAACCCTGCAGCATCGCAGCGGGCGAACCGGCCGCGCCGGCCGCAAGGGCGTGAGCGCGCTGCTGGTGCCGGCGTCGCGGCGCAGCCGCGCCGAACGATTGCTGCGCGACGCTGGCGTGCGGGCTCGGTGGACTCGGCCGCCGACTATGGACGATATACGCCAGCTCGATCAGGAGCGGCTGTTGAGCGATCCGCTGCTGACCGCGCCGCCCGACGAAGAAGATCTGCGAATGGCGAGACTTTTGCTCGCAGAGCGTTCGGCGGAACAAATCGCCGCGGCTCTCGTCAAGGTGTGCCGGTCTCGCCTTCCCGCTGTGGAAGATGTGATCGACCCCGGCGAGGAGCCCGAACGCCCGGACGCGCGCGAGAAACCGGCCAAGGCTCGGCGCGAAAGACCGACGCGCTCGGTTCTGGCTGGCGGCAAGGCGTGGTTCCGGCTCGATATCGGTCGTTCCAGGAACGCCGATCCGAAATGGCTGCTGCCGATGCTCTGCCGGAAAGGCAATATCACGCGGCAGGACATAGGGGCCATCCGAATCTTCGAGCACGAAACGAAGGTCGAGGTCGCAGAATCGGTGGCGCCGAATTTTCTTCGCGATATGCGGCGCCCAGGCGGGGACAATATCCGCGTCGAGCGGCTGGCGGGCGATGCGGAGCCGTCGAGCTTCGATCCGCCAGCGAAGAAAGCCGGAAAGGCCAAGAAACGCCCGGCCGCCGAGCGTCGCACCCGATCATAGCCTCGCGCCGGCAGCCGAGGCGCTCTCGCCGGAGTCATCGAGCCTCGGGGCTCGATGCGAGGGGTCGGCGCACTTCTGAGCCGACACTGTGTCCCGTCGAGCCGGTCATCGGCGACCTGGCGTGACCAATGCTACCCTGGAGCCGAGTCTCCGCTATCATCGGAATTTTCCGATTGCTTTCGCGGAGGCGATACCCCTGAAGGTATGAAAATTCGCGCTTGCCCCTGTGTCCCGGCAATAACGCAGAAAGTCGTCTGCGCTGACGTCGATCAAGATGACCGTCCATCCGCTCTTCTGCCAATTCACGATCTCCTTCGCTTGGAGAGCCTGCCATTTTTCGTAAGAATCGGCTGGGTAGTTGTCGACCAGGCGCCGTAAGGCCTCGTGATCCGCCGCAGTGACGCGAGCGAGATAGGTCGTTGGCATGTCGTTTCTCACATTCGGGTGCGAATATCCGCCTATAATGCGCTCCAACCGCCCGGGAACGCAAATAAATGCCGGATTCTACCGACCCTTCATCGAGCCGGCGTCGGTTGTTTGAAATGCGGGGTTTCACGATTTATCGCGGCGGCGGGCTGGCCCGAGTGGTTCCCAAAAAGCTAGCGCCGGCGGCGTCTTGTCGATGAGCAAAAAGATCGCGCTCGGTAATTTCCTGGCGCTTTCAGGCCAGCTCGAACGTCTTACCGACAGAGATGCAGTATCCGATCGGATGCAAGGTAGACTCGTCACCGAGAGATGACGATGCCTCGGATCCGACCACTTCCAAGCACGACATCACCGTGATGGGGCGTGCTGACGGAGAGCATCGGGTTCGGGGACGTAACGGGGATGAGTGAATCCGCAAATCAACGAGAAGCGAGCCGAATGACCGTTGCGTCGACTGCCGAGTCGCAATGGCGCCGGCGCCCTCTATGCCCGCGATTATGGAGCCGGATTCGGTCCGCCGTAGCAGACGGTCTTCCAAACTGATCATGGCATGGACGTTGAGCGCCGTCGATCGATGGTGCGGCGCCCCAGCATTCACGAAACGTCTACCGCTATGCGATGCGGCTGTTCATGCGGCGCGGCAACGACGTTTTCGTCGACGGAATTCTAGCGGAGCATGCGAGGATCCCGTTTTTTGAACAGCTGCTCTCTTACGTAGCTATGCGCCGAGCTTTTCATCCGCGTGATTTGGCGATCTGATCGAGAGGGAACTCATGATATCGAGCCAACAGTCGGTCGGATTTCGTCTGTCGCGTCAGCAAGAGCGGTTATGGCGCGCCCGAACACACGACGAGGCGCCGGTATGCGGACGTGTCCGTGTCGAGGGACCAATCGATCCGATGCGTATGCGTGAACAATTGCGCAAATTGGTGACGCGTCACGAAATTCTACGCACCCGAATAGAATTATTGCCGGGAACGACCCAACCGATCCAGATTATCGAGGAGACGCGGATCGACGTCGACATCCACGATTTCGGTTCCGTTTCACGAAAGGACCGGCTTCGAGTCTTGGCTCGCGTCCAGAAGGGGCGCGCTTTCGACGCCTTGACGGAAATGCGCTCCATATGGAGATTATTCGATTTTCCGATGTTCTGCATTACGTGTTCATAGCCGTTTCGCCTCTTTGCTGTGACATGGTCGGTCTCCAGAACATCGTTCACGAATTGGCGACAAGCTATGACGAGCCGTGCGAAGCCGTCGTCGGGGCCTCCGAGCCATTTCAATACGCCGATTATTCCGCTTGGCAGGAGGAGTTGCAGTCCATCGATGACGACGCGGGAATTCGCTATTTGCGTCTTCGCGAGAGTTCGAATTCTTCGCCGATGCGATTGCCCTTGGAGAACGCGCTTCGGGACGATGGGACGCTCGAGCCGAAGTCCGTGGAGCTGCGATTGCCGAGGCCGCTGGTCAATGCGGTGTCGCGGCTCGCGGAGCGTGCTCTGGTATCCGCCCACGGCCGTTCTCTTGGGCGCCTGGATTGCTTTGCTTCATCGGCACGCCGATACGCGGGAAATCTCCCTCCATTATTCAAGCGAGGGACGCAGCGGTCCCATGGCGCAGGCGATCGGAGCCTATGCCCTCGATCTTCCTCTGACAATTCACGTCGAGCCTCAAGAGGAATTCGAGCAATTTTTATCACGGCTGCAAGCTGTTCTCGACGAAGACCGCGAATGGCTCGATTACGCCCCTGTCGTCGATACAGGAGCGAGCGGGGCGTCGATCGAAAGGCTCGGATTCGAATATGTGAGCGCTTTGGCGCTTCTGCAGGCTGGTCCCGTTTCAATGGCCTTGGAAGCGGCGACGACGCCTTCTCCCCCCTTCCGGCTCCGTCTGAAATGCCGGGCCGAGAAGGACAAGCTCGAAGTCGAGTTGCATTACAATGCAGCCCAATTTGTCGCGGCCGCGATCGAGCGCTTGATCGAGCAGTGGTCGGATTGCTCGAAGATGCTTCGAGAGCTCCCCGCTGCGACAATCGCGCGATTGAAGTTGATGAGTTCCGCCGAACAGGAGCGCTCAACGCACGAATTGCGCTCAGCTGTGGGAACGCAATCTTTGCAAGCGCCAGGGCTTCATTCGCTGATGGGACGGCAAGCCAAGCTCGTTCCTGACGCGCCTGCGCTCACCTGCGGAGACGAGTCCTGGACCTCATGGCCTTGTTGTCGCGGCGCGATCGATCCCGGAAGCCTGCGTTCTCGCCGTGCAATGCGAGCGGGCGGCTCGGTTGCAACTCCTCGCCGAGAGCGTGGGAGAAATTCAGGACATCGACGCCGAGCGCGGCCGAGAGGCGCATGATTGGATTCTCGAAAGCGTCGCGCTCGCAGGCGACGTTCTATTACTATGCGGGACAAATCCTGCGCGCGGCTCCGCTCGACGAAGATCATCCGTTGAGTTGAGCGGTCCTGCCGAGAAATCGCGTTCCGCTTCGGCCAGGATGATCGTTGCTGGCGGAGCGATTTTGGCGCGATCCCCGAGGCTATTCGGCGTTCCGTGTCGCTTTGGACCATAGCCTCGCTGCGATCGGCGCCAGCGCCGTGACGATTGGACTCGACGACCGAAAAGCGTTGCAGTCCAGCCGCGCGACGTAGTACGTGCCTTCATCATCGGGATGAGCTCTCTCCTGCATCGAGACTATCTCATTCGATTGCAGACAGCGCAGAGCTATTCGAATAGAACCGAGCGAAGGAACGAGAGTGACGCCAGGGGCAAGCTAGCACGCATAGATTTGCGCCGGAGCCCTTGCGATTTATTGCGAGATAAGCCTGAACGAAGCAGGGAGGCCGACATATGGAAAATCGACAGATATTCGGCTTGATCCTGCTCGCCGGCATGATCGGGCTGGGCATCGTCGTCATCAGCCCCTTCTGGGCGCCGCTCGCCTGGGCCGCCATTCTCGCTCACGCTACCGACTCCGTCTATCGGCGCAGCCTTCACCTCTGCGGACAGCGGCGGAATCTCGCGGCCGCGGTCACGACGATCCTGTTGATCGTCCTCATCGTCGTTCCGGTGTCGCTGCTGCTGGTCGATCTGCAGCGCGAGCTCGTCGGCGCCTATCGTGACCTGTCCACGAAATATGCGGATGAGCCGCTGGTTTTGCCCGAGGCGATCGTGCGCGTGCCGGTGATCGGCCCTGTCCTGACCGACCTGCTGAATGAGGTCGTCAACAATCCCGAGTTTCGCAAGCAGCAGCTCAACGAATGGCTGGAGCCTTGGACTCGTCAGCTCGCGGGAATCGTCGGCGCGGTCGGCCGTAGCATCGCGCAATTCGGCGTCACGGCGATCGCGCTGTTCTTCTTCTATCGCGACGGCGACCTCATGCTCGAGCAGATCCGCGCGGCGCTTCGAAAAGTGGTGGGGGAAACAGCTGATCGATATTTCCGAGCGGTCGAGACGACGTCCAATGCGGTCGTCTCGGGCCTGATCGTCAGCGCGCTGGCGCAAGGTTTAATCGCCGGCGTCGGCTATGCGTTCATCGGCGCCGGACCGCCGGTTCTGCTCGGCGCGCTGACCACTCTGACCGCGCTGATTCCCTTCGTCGGAACGGTGGCGATCTGGGGACCGCTCGGCGTTTGGCTCCTTCTCACGAACCAGATCGGCGCCGGCCTGGGGCTGCTCGCCTGGGGCGCGCTCATCGTCAATCCGGCCGACAATATTCTCAAGCCTCTGCTCATCAGCAACGCCGCCGACATTCCTCTCGTCGTCGTCTTTCTCGGCGTGATGGGCGGCCTGCTCACCTTCGGCTTTGTCGGATTGTTCCTCGGCCCGCTGATTCTCGCCGTGCTGCTCGCCATATGGCGGGAATGGCTGGAAGCTGAAGTTCCGGAAACGGAACGCTGACCTCCGCTACCGCCGTGCTCGTCGATTCTCGCAACGAATGGAATCCGATGGGGGAGCGCGCCTCCGGCGTCGAATGGGCTTCGGCGCCATTTTGGGGACGCCTGTCATCGAGAGCCGATACCCGACACCGATGCATGTCACGCCGGCGCGGCGTTCTGGAAAGCCGGCCCACCGCGACGGCGGGGCGAGAATTTGGATTCCGCGATATTGAAGGCGCTCGTGTCGACGGCTATGTTTTGAAGGGCTCCTCGGGTCGACGAGCTGGCGCGCCCCGCGCAATGATCGCCTCGCACCGACGAATCGCTCGAGCCCGCTCGATCCGTTTCCGACATCCAGAGCCTCCGCTCGCGAGAGCGCACTCGAGGCGAGCCTGCCAGCTGGAGAGCCGACCGATGACGAATGGTCACGAAACCGGGCGAGACGCCGAGACGAAGCGCGACTCCGGAGTTGCCGAAGGCGGATGGCTCCAGACGGTCGAGCATGAGGTCGAGGAGGTCGCTCACGAGGTCGAGGAGCTCGCCCAGCAGCCGCCGCCGGCCGTGTTCCTACGGGTTCTGAGACTCGACCTTCCCTATATTGTGATGCTGCTGGCCGCCATCCTCGGGATCGGCATGGCGACCTTCACTGGAGAGATGACCCCGATCTATTGGGAAATCTTGACGCCCCTCTACGCCGCCATTTGCATCCACACCGGCTGGCGTCGGGTGGAGGATCGCGAGGCGCGAATCAAGCTGGTTTGGACTCAGGCTGCGCATTGGCTGTCGGTTCTCGTCGCGATGTATGTGGTCTATCTACCGCGCGTGCAGGATGTGATGAACAACAATGCCGCTGGCATCACGCTGATGACCATTCTGGCGCTCGCCACCGTGCTCGCCGGCATTCATGCCTCGGCGTGGCAGATTTTCGCCGTCGGCCTCGTGCTGGCGATCTCGGTTCCAATCGTCGCTTGGATTCAGCAGTCGGCGCTGATTCTGACCATCGTCATCATCGTGCTCGTCTTCGTGCTTCTCGTCGGCGCCTCGCTGTGGTGGACGACGCACAAGGAGAAGCGCAAACTATCGGATACGGCGAGCTGAGAAGGCGGCGGCGCGCTGCGCCTCGTCCAATTTGGTCTCGCGGAATGCGAAGCGATCACGCGGAAATAATATCATTTCAAAGAGCGAGACGGATCGGCCGCAATTTCGATCGTCGCGGTCATTCCAGGCTCTAAGGCGATTTCCGGATTGGCCACATCCACGGCGATCTCGGCGGTTTCGAGATCGCCCGCTTCCGCCGGCCTGCGCCGCACGGCGCGCACGACGCCCGAGAAGCGGCGATCGGGAACAGCTTTTGCCGTGACGGTCGCGGCGTCTCCTTCACGGATGAAATCGGCGCTTTTCTCGGCGGCTCGAATGTCGATGCGCAGGACGGAAAGATTCACGCCTATGACGAAGGGCGGAGCGCCGCCGGGCGCGACGTCTCGACCGACCTCGATATTGCGAGCGACAATGACGCCGTCCGCCGGCGCGACGATCGCCGCTTCGCTCAGCGCGTTTTCGGCGGCCGTCATCGCCGAGCGACGCGCCGCGAGCATGGCTTGCGCGCGCCGAGCCGCTTCCTCCGCCCGCTCGAGAGACGCGCGAGACATGGCCAGCGCCTTGCGCGAGACGCGCCGCCCGGCTGTCTTGCGATCGAGATCGTCGCGCGCGGTGGCGAGCTGCGCATCGCGCTGTCGAAGCGCCTTTTCCGCCGCGACGACCGCGGTCCGCTTCGCGTCGACGGCTGTCTCCAAGGGACGCGCGTCGAGCTTCGCGCAGATTTGCCCGGCCGCGACCTTCGTTCCTCGATCACAAAGGATCGTTTCGACGACGCCAGCCACGCGCGCCGACGCCGGAACGATCGACGCCGGCTGGACCACGCCCGACGCCGTCACGACAGGCGCCGTCTCGCGTGGCGCGAGACGCAGGGCGCGATAGGCCAGTCCGCCGCCTGCCGCGAGAAGCGCAAGCAGGCCGACGGCCGCCATCCGCCGCCAACCGCTTCGGACTGCGCCACTGGTTGGGGCGAAGGCGGCGCGCGCCCAGCGACGCAAAATCGTCGAGCCGAAGGCCGCCTTCTCGATCTCGACCACGAGGAACAGCGCGGCGCTCGCCGCGAGGATGCGCGCCCATGTCGCAAGATCGAGCGCCTCGGTGGCAAACCAATCCTGCATGAAGGGCGCATAGGTGAACAGCGCCTGGAGCGCGATCGTCAGACCGACGGCGACGAGCACGGCGCGGCTGCCGAACAAGCCGCGCCAGCATATGGAGGGCTCCGACAGAAAGCGAGCGTTGAAGAGATAGGTCGCCTCGCAAGCGACGAGCGTGTTGACCGCGACCGTTCGCGCGCGGTCGAGCCCCATGCCTGCCGCTTTGGCGTATTCGTAGAGTCCCAGAGTGGCGATGAGCATCAGGATCGAGACCAGCACGATCCTCCATACATAGTAGCGCGACAGGATCGGCTCCGTCGCGGCGCGCGGCCGACGCGTCATGATTCCACGCGACGGCGGCTCGAAGGCGAGCGCTATGCCGAGCGTCACGGCGGTGACGAGATTGACCCAGAGAATCTGCACTGGCGTCACCGGCGGCATGTCGCCGATCGCGATCGCGAAAATGACCGTCAGAGCCTGGCCCCCATTGGTGGGGAGGAGGTAGAGGATCGTCTTCCGCAAATTCTCGTAGACGACGCGCCCCTCGCTGACCGCGTCGACGATCGAGGCGAAATTATCGTCCGCCAGCACCATCTCCGCCGCCTCCTTGGCCGCTTCGGTCCCCTTCACGCCCATGGCGATGCCGATGTCGGCGCGCTTGAGGGCCGGCGCGTCATTGACGCCGTCTCCTGTCATGGCGACGATCTGGCCCTGGCTCTGCAGCGCCTTCACGAGGCGCAGCTTGTGCTCCGGGCTGGTGCGGGCGAAGATCGTCGTGCTCGCGACCACTTCGCGCAGTTGAACATCGGACAGCGCGTCGAGATCATGTCCGGTCAGCGCCGCCTCGGCGCGCTCGAGCCCGAGCTCCCGTCCGATGGCGACCGCCGTCGCGGCATGGTCGCCGGTGATCATCTTCACGCCGACGCCGGCCTGCGCGCATAGCCTCACCGCCTCCAGTGTTTCTTGGCGCGGCGGATCGATCAGGCCGATGAGCCCGAGAAAGACGAGGCCCTTGTCCACATCGTCGAAGGCGAGCTGCTGTCGGCCAGCCTCGGCGCGCTTCTGCGCGACGCCCAGCACACGCTGGCCTTTCGCCGCGATCTCGTGAATGCGCGCGATCCAGAACGCCGCGTCGAGCTGCTGCTGGCCGCTCTCGGCGTCGCATTGCCAGAAGCACATCTCGAGAAGGCGCTCCGGCGCCCCTTTCACGAAGATCGAGCCTTCGCCCCGATGGTCGTGATGCAGCGTCGCCATGAAGCGATGCTGCGATTCGAAAGGGATCTCGTCGGTCCGCGGCAGCTCGAGCGCTTGGGCGCGCAGCTCGACGCCCGCCTTGACCGCCGCTGTCAGCAGAGCGCCTTCCGTCGGATCGCCTTCGACAGTCCAGACCTCCCTCTCCTCGCGCAGCACCGCATCATTGCAGAGCGAGGCGGCGCGCAGCGTCGCCAGCAGATCGGCGGCGTCCTCGCAAGAGACGTCCCGCCCGACGTCCTGCCCGCCCCCCTGCCCGGGCCGCGCGAAGCCGCCGTGAGGATCATAGCCGGAGCCGGACGCCTCATAGGTCGCGCCCGCGGTCGCGACAGTGCGGACAGTGAGCTCGTTGCGCGTCAGCGTGCCGGTCTTGTCGGAGCAGATCGTCGTCACCGCGCCGAGCGTCTCGACCGCCGGCAGCCGGCGGATGATGGCGTGGCGGCGCGCCATGCGCTCGACGCCGATCGCCAGCGTGATGGTGATGATCGCCGGCAAGCCTTCCGGAATGGCCGCCACGGTGAGGCTGACCGCCGCCATGAACATCTCGGCGGCCGAGAAGCCCCAGGCCAGAGTCCCGATCAGATAGACGGCGAAGGCGACGACGAGAATGATGAGGGTGAGCCATCGCGCGAACTCGGCCATGCGCTGCAATAGCGGCGTCGTCAGCTCCTCGACCTCCGAGAGCATCGCGCTGATCCGGCCGATCTCCGTCGCGGCGCCCGTCGCCACGACGACCCCGGAGCCTTGGCCATAGGTCACCACCGTGCCCGAATAGGCCATCGACGACCGATCGCCGAGCAGCGCATCCGGCGCGACGGGCGCGACGTCCTTGTCGACCGGCAACGACTCTCCCGTCAGCGCCGCCTCTTGTATCTGCAGCGACTTCACACGGATAAGGCGCAGGTCCGCCGGCGCCTTGTCGCCCGACTGGACGAACACGACATCGCCCGGAACCAAAGTCTCGGCGTCGACGACATGCCGATGGCCGTCGCGAATGACCGTCGCGTGAAACGACAGCATCCCGCGAACCGCCTCCATCGCCCGCTCGGCCTTTCCTTCCTGAATGAAGCCGATGATCGCATTGATGACCACCACGGCGACGATGACGGCGGTGTCCACCCAATGTCCCAGAAAGGCGGTGACGACGGCGGCGGCGATGAGCACATAGATGAGGATATTGTGGAATTGCAGCGCGAAACGGACGAACGCGCCGCGCCGTCGGCCGGTCGGCAGACGATTTGGTCCATATTGAGCGAGCCGCTGCTTCGCCTCCGCGTCGCTCAGCCCCGTGCTGGACGATTCGAGCCGCGCCAGAGCTGTCTCGAACGAGACGGCCGGCCAATCGACTTGACGATCGACGGCGCTCATCTGCCGAGAGCCATGAGATCGAGGAAGAAAAGCCGAGCCGTGTCGAGCGGGGTCGCGCACGGACAGAAGCGGCGAGACATAATTTTCCTCCCGATCTCGAATATTCAGCGAGGGCCTCGACGTGACGAAGGTCGACGAGGACGAGATGGGGCTGACGCCCTCGAGCGTCAACGCCGCCACGCCTCGATCGGAAGATCGATCGCCTGAAGCGCAGGAAACGAGACCGCGCAACGTCTGGCGTCGAACCAAATCGTCGTCTGCATCAATGACGACAAGCGCTATCTCTGGCGCGCCGCCTGAACCAAAGAACGCCCGAATCCAAATTCGTGGCCGTTTGCGCTCGGATCAGCCAAGCGCCGCGCGGCCAGCTGCATTCGCCAGAGATAAGTAAAGCGATCGGCCGCACCAATCGCGAAGCCACAGCGTATGAGGCAAGCTCCTCTAGGGGCCCGAGCATGGGCAGGATGACCATGTAACAGCATCAGGGCGCGGGAACCGAATGCACGGTCATTCGCGGACCAGTTGGTCGGAGGTCGGTGGCGCCGAGCTTCGCTCCCATCCCATTTGTCAATCGGCCGAAACACCCGGCTGGCGTCGATTTTTGCGAAGGCGCGGTCTCGAACGTCGGCTAGCAATTTCGAGATGAATGGCAAAAAGCGCGACAGCGAGAAGCTGCGTTTTCTCTATTGATCGAGTGATTATTCTCGCCAATGCAACAACGGCTTTAAGAAAGTGCATGTTCCCGGCGGCTGTAAGAAGCTCTATCGACTCTGACGCCGAGCGTCCACGCCCACTCCTCATTTGCTTCGTGAGGAAAGGGATCGTCAATTTTCCTGAAAGGGAGCGTTCCAATGAACTATCGCAATGTTCGTCATCATCCCGTCACGGATTTCGTCGCGTGCGGGATCGCTGTGATCATATCTGCTACGCCGGTGTCCGCCGAGCCAGCTCATGCGCCGGTCACCGCGTATCTCCAGTCATCCGGCACGCCCTATCGGGCCGCCAAAATCGACGGCGTCGACATGTTTTTATCGAGAGGCCAGTCCCACAGATGCGCCCGGCCATCTGCAATTCGACACGGCGATGCGGGCCTTCTGTGGGGCCTCGCAGATTTCCACTCGATCGCCCACTCCCGTCGCACCGGTGTCGTCGACACCATTACCTGGGCGGTCGCAGTAATGACGCTCTATCTCGACGTCCATGCTCCGCAAGGCGCCAATGCCGGCAAGATCGTCGCGGTCTGCGCGGAAGGAGGGCTCGGGGGCGGGGCCGTGGTGCGCAATGCGATCACCTTCCTGCATCAGGGAGGGATGATCGCAGTGGACGTTCCCCCGGGGCCGGCCGAGCGCATCGCCTGCTCGTCGAAATGTAACTTAGAGGTCCGGGTTCGTGCGGCGGCTATGAAGGCGACGCCGACGCGTGGCGCGGCTCTGAGCGTTCCGTTGTAAGCGCCTCATTAAGCGCGGGAAGCGGCGCCAATATCGGCTTGGTTATGCAGCGAGCGCAGCATTCGAGATATTGGTCGCATGGTTCTCTTTGATGCGGAGGCTTCCGCATTTGAACTGGCCTTTCCGGTGCGGGAGCTCGCTATCGGCGATAGTGAACGAGGCGGCTCGGTACCGCTTCAATCCGAGCGTTGGACCCAAGCGGCGCTTGATCGCTCGATGATCCTGTCGTTCCTCGTATCGAGCAAATATGCCGGTCTCCCGCCGTTTGCACCAGGGCAGAGGCCGCTACTGCAGACAAAGACTTCATGCGCTTTGCTCGTCTCGCGGGGCAGTCACGCGCTTGCCCATATTCAGCCATAACGTAGCCACTCCTCCGCACACTATAGCGCTGTTTTGCCTGTCGCCGCGCAATGGCGCGCGATTCGTTCGATAGATTGACAAACGCCCGATCGCTGCACACCGCACCGAGGTGGCTGCCGAAAGGAGAGTGACGATGACTTACGTGCGCATCACGGGAGCCCCGATCCAGAATTTCGGTCGTAATCCGCTGGAAATGCGTGACACGGACCACTACGAGCAGGAGTACGTCGAGGCGTTCGTCGAAAAATGGGATGAACTTATTGATTGGGATGCGCGCGCGGAGAGCGAAGGCGGATTTTTCATCCAAGTGCTCCAGGCTGCGGGCAAGCAACGCATCCTCGATGTCTCTACCGGCACGGGATTTCACTCTGTCCAGCTGATACGAGCGGGATTCGACGTTACAAGTGTCGACGGCAGCGCGAATATGCTCATCAAGGCATTTGACAATGCGAAACGTCGCAACTTGATCTTAAATACGATCCAGGCCGATTGGCGTTGGCTCAACAAGGCTATCCAGGGTAAATACGACGCCATTGTCTGTCTCGGCAATTCGTTCACTCATCTTTTCGACGAGATGGATCGTCGCCGCGTGCTCGCGGAATTTTATGCGGCTCTGAGATATGACGGCTTGCTGATTCTCGACCAGCGCAACTACGACGCCATGCTCGACGTCGGTTACGACTGCGCCCATAAGTTTTATTATTGCGGCGATCGAGTGGTCGCAGAGCCAGAACATGTCGACCCGGCGCTCGCGCGATTCCGATATGTATTTCCGGATGGGCTCGAATTTCACCTCAACATGTTCCCGCTCCGCAAGAACTACGTCCGCAAGCTGATCACCGAAGCCGGATTTCCGCGAGTGCGCACCTACGGCGACTTTCAGGAACAGTATGGTGAGCATGACCCGGATTTCTTCATCCACGTCGCGGCAAAAGACGCCGCCAATGCGAATGGGAGTGGCTCCGGTGAATAATGTGCAAAGAGTCGCGCGAGCCGTCGAGGCCTACTATGATAGCAAGGACGCAGACGAATTCTACCTTCACATATGGGGAGGCGAGGACATTCATATCGGCCTCTACGAATCTGCAGCCGACACGATCACGGACGCCAGTCGTCGGATAGTCGCGGCGATGGCGGACAGAATCATCATGCCACTCGACGAGACGCATGTGGTGCTCGATATCGGCTCCGGATTTGGCGGCGCCGCTCGTTACCTCGCGAAGCGGGTCGGATGCCGCGTTGTCTGTCTGAATATCAGTGGGGTCGAAAATGAGAGGAACCGCACGACCAATTGTGAGAGAGGCGTCGACCATCTGATCTCCGTTCTCCATGGCGCCTTCGAGAATATCCCAGCAGACGACGCCAGCATCGATCTCGTCTGGTCGCAGGATGCAATTTTACACAGCGCTGACCGCGACCGGGTGATCGCCGAGGTCTCTCGCGTTCTAAAACCTGGCGGCGAATTTGTGTTCACGGATCCTTTGCAGGTTGACGGCAGTCCGCCGAACGTCCTGCGAGCGGTCTATGATCGCATCCTTCTCGACTCGCTCGCGTCACTGAGCTTCTATCGCGCCACGACCTTGCGGCACGGGCTCGCAGAAGTGTCGATCGAGCTGATGCCATGCCAGCTTCTCAAACATTATGTGGCAGTGCAAGCGCAGCTGAAGGCGCGCTATCAGGAGATGATCGACGTTGCATCGCGAGAGTATGTTGATCGCATGCTCGTCGGCTTGCAGAATTGGGTCGAGGCGGCCGAACTCGGCTATCTCGATTGGGGAATTATGCACTTCCAGAAGAGGTGAGCGGCGCGCATTCGCTGGGCCGAGTCGATTCCACGGGGACCATGATGGCCACCATTGCCTGCGACCGTCGGCCATCCGCTTATCGACTGGCGATTGGATAGCGCGAAACCCGTCGGAGTGCCGTTGAAATGCCCCCCAATTATCTCGCACCAGAGCCGACGACGAATCTCAACTCGTCGAGGATCGACCCGGAAGATGCGCCACTCAATCGTTTCCATTGGCGCCTGACATTCTACTCAGGTGGCGGCCCGTTTCTGGATGGCTACATTTTAAGCATCATCGGCGTAGCAATGGTCCAAGCTACGCCGGAGTTGGGGTTGTCGACGTCCTGGCAAGGGCTGATAGGGGCCTCCGCTTTGATAGGTATCTTCTTTGGAGGCTTTCTTGGTGGTTGGCTGACCGACAAATTTGGCCGCCAAGTTTTGTACACTTTAGATCTGATTCTCATCATAGCCTGTTCGATAGCGCAGTTTTGGGTTCAAAGCGCATTCGCGCTTTTCATCCTGCGTTTGCTCATCGGTGTCGCGGTGGGCGCAGATTATCCTATCGCTACTGCGCTGCTGGCAGAGTTTGCGCCGCGACGCTACCGTGGACCTCTGCTCGGCGGCCTGATTGCGATTTGGTTCGCAGGCGCAGCGGTTGCATATGTGATCGGAGAAACATTGCTCCATTCGGGTTCTGATGGATGGCGCTGGATGCTGGCGAGCGCCGCTCTACCTGCGACGATGTTCGTTATCATGCGCCACGGCACACCCGAATCTCCACGTTGGCTGTCGCAGAAAGGTCGTCATGCGGAGGCGATCGACGTGATTCGAGGAGTGTATGGAACTGATATAAAATCATACCAGATCCCTTCGAGTAGAGAAGGTGAGCCTTCCGACGTGCGGGCGCTTTTTCGTTCTGGTTACGGCACGCGTCTGTTTTTTGTAACCGCCTTCTGGACCTGTTCGATCATTCCACTATTCGCAGTCTATGCGTTCGGTCCGATGATCCTCGAGTCCCTTGGGCTCGGTGGGGCGATGGCGAATTTCGGATCGGCTTTCATCACGGCCCTATTCTTGGTCGGCTGTCTCGTTGCCCTTCTCGTCGTGAATAAGCTCGGTCGCCGCAAATTGATGCTCCACAGTTTTCTGTGGTCCGGCGTAGCTCTTTTGCTGCTGAGCATTTCGTCGGGAAGTCTGCCATTCGTGGTCTTATGCTTCTTTTCTGCGTACGCACTATTCATTGGCGGCGCACAGGTGCTCACGTGGATTTATCCTAACGAGCTGTTCCCCACGGAGATCCGTGGCACTGCCGTCGGATTGGCGTCGTCATTGAGCCGCATCGGCGCCGCTGTCGGAACGTATTTGGCGCCATTTTCAGTCGACGCGCTTGGAATAGGCGCCACAATGCTGATTGCGGCAATCATCACTCTCGTCGGATTTGCAGTGAGTCTGCGGTGGGCGCCTGAAACCGCGAGCTTGGGCCTCGACCAAAGTGCGACTCTATGAGGCGTTGCGCTGTAATGAGGCGAGGTGTCGCGTGCGTAGGTTCGTGATGTTGTTGAGGCGTCCATCGATACGTCGTGCATCGGACGAGCTATCGTCAACTCGAGGAAATCACGCCAGCGTCTTGATCGGTAACCCTCCGCCGGCGGCCGCCTGGCGCTGAGGATTTCGTGCGGAGTAGTCTTGCGCTGTGGCCCTTTGGCCATCCGTGATAGTGTCCATTATCGATAGTGGACACGATCGCCGCTTGGCGACGGCAGTTTGCGTCGGCGCCTTCTGAGCCGGCGATCTTGCCCGTCACGATCGTTCCGTCCGAACAGCCAGCGCTTCTGGAGGCGCTGGGACGCATGGAGATCATGCTTCTCTCTGGCGAGAAGATCGTGGTCGGCGCGGATGTCGAGGCTCACGCGCTTGCGCGCGTCATCAAGACGCTGCGGCGATGATCCCGGTCTCGGCCGATGCGCGCGTGTGGCTGGTCACGGGCCACACCGACATGCGCAAGGGCTATGCGAGCCTGTCGCTGATCGTTCAGGAGACGCTGCGGCGCAATCCCAACGGCGGCCATCTATTCGTCTTTCGGGGCCGCCGCGGCGATTTGATCAAGGTGCTCTGGCATGACGGCCAGGGCCAATGCCTGTTCGTGAAGCGCCTTGAGCGCGGACGTTTTCTGTGGCCTCAACCATCGACGGGCGCGGTGACGATCAGCGCGGCGCATCTCGGCTATCTTCTGTCGGGGATCGATTGGCGCGCGCCGTAGTACACTTGGCGCCCCGAGGCGCCGGGCCGAAGATTTTCACGCGCGCGAACGCAGCTACGCCTTGCCTGCGCGCCGTTTTATGATTTGATCATTGATGATGAGCTCCGCTGATTCTCTTCCCGACGACGTCGAGGCCTTGAAGTCGCTGCTTCGCGAGAGAGACGCGGAGCTTGTGCAAGCGAGAGCTACGGCGTCAAACGCGGACGCGCTGATCGCGCATTTGCAGCTCGCGATCGAGAAGCTGCGACGCGAACTCTACGGCGTGCGCAGCGAGCGCAAGGCGCGGCTCATCGAGCAGATGGAGCTAGAGCTGGAAGAACTCGAGGCCGACGCGAGCGAGGACGAACTCGCGGCCGAGAAGGAGGCTTTGAGGACGACCGCGGTCCGCGCCTTTTCCAGGAAGAAGCCGTCGCGCTAGCCTTTCCCGGCGCATTTGCCGCGCGAGCGCGTCGTATTGCCGGGACCGACCTCATGCGCCTGCTGCGGCTCGACGCGTCTCCATAAGCTCGGCGAGGATGTGACCGAGACGCTCGACCTCTTGGTGATGATCCTGTTTGAGAAGTATGGACAGCACCAGCCACTGAACCGGCAATCCGTGCGCTACGCGCATGAGGGCGTTGACTTGAGCCTCTCGACGCTCGCCGATCAGGTCGGCGGCTGCGCGCAGTTGCTGCGTCCGCTCTGCGACCTCATCCGCGACCACGTCTTCGCCGGCGCCAGAGTGCATGGCGACGACACGACCGTGCCGGTGCTGGCCAAGGGCAAGACGCGCACCGGGCGGCTGTGGCCTATGTGCGCGACGATCATCCGTTCGGCGGCGCCGATCCGCCGGCGGCGATGTTCTTCTATTCGCGCGATCACACCGTTGAGCATCCCGAGCGCCACTTGGCGCGCTTTGCCGGCATCCTGCAAGCCGACGCCTATGCCGGGTTTAATCGGCTTTACGCGCCGGACAGGCCGCCGAGATCAATCGTCGAGGCGGCATGCTGGAGCCATAGCAGGCGCAAGTTCTTCGTGCTCGCGGACATCGCCGCTCATGCGCGGAACAAGGCGCTTGGCAAGCAGACGGCGATCGCGCCGCTCGCCTTGGAAGCGGTCAAGCGCATCGACGCGATCTTCGACATCGAGCGCGAGATCAACGGGTTTGCCGCCCACGAGCGCTTGGCCGTGCGCCGCGAGCGCGTTGCGCCTCTGGTCTGCGATCTCGAAGCCTGGATGCGGGCCGAGCGGGCGCGGCTGTCGCGTCATGCCGATGTCGCCAAGGCGATGGACTACATGCTCGAGCGCTGGGACGCCTTCGCGCGCTTCCTCGACGATGGGCGCGTCTGCCTGACCAACAATTGCGCCGAGCGCAGCCTGCGCGGCGTCGCGCTGGGCAGAAAATCCTGGCTCTTCGCGGGGTCCGATCGCGGCGGCGAGCGGGCGGCGGCAATATATACGCTCATCGCGACCGCAAAGCTCAACGGCGTCGACCCGCAGGACTGGCTCGCCGACGTGCTGGCGCGCATCAACGATCACAAGATCACCGATCTCGCCGCGCTGCTGCCTTGGCGGTGGGCGCAAGCGCGGGAAAGCCGTAAACTGGCGGCATGACCGCCATCGCCCGTCTCAAAATCACCCTCGATGACGTGGACCCAAAAGTCCTGCGGCGCATCGAGGTTCCGCTCGGCATAAAGCTCGATCGCTTGCATCTTGTCTTGCAAGCCGCGCTCGGCTGGACCAACAGTCATCTCTACGAGATCCGAGCCGGCGGCGCCGGATGGGGCTTGCCCGATCCAAACTGGCCCGACGGACCGCTCGACGCACGCAAGGCGAAGCTCATCGACATTCTCGAGGACGCGGGCGTCAAGACGCTCCGCTATCTCTACGACTTCGGCGACGGCTGGGAGCACACGATCAAGATCGAACGCCTCGTCGATGCAGAACCCGCCGCCCTTTACCCGAGGTTGATCGAGGCGAGCGGGCGCTGTCCGCCCGAAGACGTCGGCGGCCCCTGGGGCTATGCCGAAATACTGGAGGCGATCGGCGACAAAAAGCACGAGCGACATGCTCAAATCCGAGAGTGGCTCGGAGAAGAGTTCGATCCAAAAGCCTTCGATCCCGAACCACTCGAAGCGGAAGTCGCCGCCCTCGCCAAAAGCTGGTCCCGCCGGACGGTTACGTTTGATCTCTGCGTTGCCGAACATGTTTACCCTCGCCATCATAGGAGACGGGGTGGTTCGCGCTTGAAAAGGTCATAGGAAACTTGATCGCCGATCGGCGTCGCGTCTCTCGCCGATTCATGTGTAAACAAGCGAGATTCTGCGCAGCGCGATGGATGACGCCATCTGCTGGGCGAGGCGGGTCCGGCGTTTTGCCGTCGGATCACGACCGCGTCGTGCGTGCCGGTCGGCGAAGGGATGACGATTGTTTCTTCCACCAAATATAGACGCCAGTCACCGACAGCATGACAACGACCATGCCGAAAGCGCCGACGAGAATGCGATAAGGCATGCCGAACACTGCCCCCATATGGAGCGCAGCGAGCCAGGAGGTCAGCGTGACGCCGCTGCGGTCGCCCGTCGGCAGGCTCAGCGCCACGAAGTCGCCGGTGTAGGCGTCGAACAAAACGGACGTCGTCCCCAGCCTGTCGCCGAGATCCAGGCTCGATCGCACGCGGTATTGAATTAAGCCCTTGCCGAGCTTGTAATAGAGCGCATCGGCGCGCTCCACCTCGAAGCCGCGTGCGCGCGCCTGTTCGGCGATCAGCTTCACGCCGATCGCCTGCGCCTCTTCCCATTCGAGCGGCTTCGTCGCGTCGTCGCGCTTGGGCTGCGCAGGCCATGCCCATGGGGGCGGCGCATAATCGAAGAAGAACTTCGTCACTCCTGTGTAGACCCCGTTCAAATTGAAGAACACGCTCGACCAGGCGAAGACGAGCAGCATAGCCCATAACCAGAGCCCGCTCGCACGGTGCAGATCGAAATTGATCCGGTAGAAGGAGACGCGCCATTTGACGAGCCAGGCGGGCGTCCAGCGGGCGAGATAGCCGCGACGATTGCCGGGGCTCGGGCGCGGCAAGGTCAGATAGGCGGCGACGAAGCAGTCGAACGTCCACAGCAGCGCGATGATTCCGAGAATCCAAGCGCCCGTCTCGCCGATCGCCAATTCGTAATGAAGGCGGTAGACGAAGGGCATCACCTCTGCGAGCGCGGTCGGCAATCCTCCGCCAGGACGTTGGCGACCGAGTTCCTCGCCCGTCACTGCGTCCAGAATGAGCGCGCCGAAATCGAGCGGCGGGGCGCCGGGCTGCGGCTTCATGCCGATGCGGGCGGCGCCCAACTCTCCGCCGAGATAGACGGTGACCGCGTGCGCTCCCGGCGCGAGACGCTCCGCGCGCCGAGCCAGCATAGCCGGATCGAGCGTCGGGCCGTGCGGGCCGGGATATATCTGCGGCGCCAGCCAATGGCTCAGCTCCGGCAGGAAGGCCAGCATCGTTCCGGTCAGTCCGACGACGATGAGGAAGCCCGCCATGGCGAGGCCGATCCACCGGTGCAGCAGCACGAATATGCGCCGAGCCTTCGGCGAAGCGACTTCGGAAACGCGCTCCGGAGCCCGGTTTTCGATTGCCCGTGTCACGCTCAGAACTCCAAGCGCAGAGAGCCCATGAAGGTCCTCGGCGCGCCGGGATAGATCGCGGTTCGGCTCGTCGCCGTCGAATAATAGGTCGTGTCGAGAAGATTGCGCACATTGAGCTGCGCCGTCGCTTTCTTAGCCCAAGGGACGAGGAAGGCGGGAAGCTCATATTGGATCATCGTGTCGACGCGCGCATAGCCCGGAACCTGGAAGCTGCTGTTGTTGTCGCCTTGCCGCTCGCCGACCGCGAAAACGCCCGCCGCCAGTGAGAGGCCGGTGAGCTCGCCGCCCGCCTCATATTTCACCCAGACGCTTCCCTGATGGAAGGGAACGTCGCGCAGGCGCCGCCCCTCCCTGCCGCCGAAGGCCGCTGGGCCGCTCGAATCCTTCGAGACCCACGCATGGTCATAGGCGTAATTTGCGATGACGCTCCAATTCTCGTCGAGGCGGCCGTTGACGTCGAGCTCGACGCCCTCGCTTTCCACTTGGCCGATCACCTCGGAAAAAGTCGTTCCCGGTATGCTCTGAACGACATTGGACTTGACGATATCGTAATAGGCGATGGTCGCGGTCAGCCGCCGGTCGAGCAGCTCGGCCTTGATGCCGCCTTCGAACTGCCTGCCGGACTGCGGGGCGAAGACCGCGACGCCGGAGGGCGGAAGCGCATTGGTGACGCCGAAGGAACGCGAGTAATTGCCATAGAGCGACAGCCACGACCAGGGTTGGATCAGCAGACCGATGCGTGGGCTCGCAGCATTGTCGGTCGCCGTCCGCATGGTGGCGAGCGCTTCGCTGAGCGTCGATTTGGTGTCCGTGGTCGAGGAGTCGGCCCAGTCGACGCGACCGCCGAGCAGCAGATGCACGCGATCGTCGAAGATCGATATCTTGTCTTGGCCATAGAGCCCGCGCCACTCGTCGCCGCCGCCATAGCTGTAATTGGTGATCGCCTTCATATAGGAGCCGAGCGGCGAATAGGCCGGCGCATAGATATTGATCTTCCCGAAATTGGAGTTGTTGTACCCAGAAACCTCCTCGCGATAGCGGTAATAGTCCCAGCCGAGGAGAATGCTATGGGTGAACGGCCCGGTCACGAATTTTCCAGTCAGGTCGAGATTGGTCGCCAGCGAGCGCCGGTTGGGCAGATTGCCGTCGAAGACCGCCTTGGTCGCGACGCCGGTCGATTCGTTGAGCCCGCTGATGGACACGAAGCGATCCTTGAAATTCACCGTGTTAAAGGCGAAGCGATTGGTCAGGCTCCAATCGGGCGCGATCTCATAGGTCCAGTCGAGACCGATGAGGAATCGCTCCTCGCGGCTCGGATTATAGGGCGTGACCGCAGGATCGCCGAGGAAGCGGCTGATCGGAATGGAGGCCGGCCGCGTCCCGATCGCGACCAATTGCGGCGCGCTGTCGTAGGTGAAGATCGAATTTTGATATTCGCCTTGGAAATTCACGCGGAAATTCTCGGTCGGGCGCCAGCTCAGCGAGGGCGCCAGCAAAACGTCCTGGCCCCAGACATAATCACGGAAGGAGTCGCTGCGATTGTAGGAGGCGACGATGCGATAGAGCCATTCCTTGTCGGGGGTCAGCGGGCCGGTCGCGTCGAGAATCGTGCGCGTGAGGCCCCATGAGCCGAATTGCTCCTGAACGGAGTAATAGGGTGTATCGAGCGGCTTTTTGGTGATGATATTGACCATGCCGCCGGGCTCGAACCTGCCGAAAAGCATGGAGGCCGGCCCTTTCAGAATTTCGACCGACTGCAGATTGGCCGTCTGCAGCCGCGCGAAATAGCGCGACATCTGCAGATTGTCGCGGAAAGTGAGCGCGCCGGCTTCGAAGCCGCGGATGATGAAGCGATCGTAGCCGCCCTCCATCGCCTGAACGCCGCTGACATTGCCGGAAACGGCGTCGGCGAGCGAGATCGCCTGCCGATCGTCCATTGTCTGGTGGGTCACGACTTGCACGGCGAAGGGAGCCTGCATGAGCGGAACCTGCGATTTTCCAGAGAGCGAAGGCGTCTCGAAATCCACCGTATAGCCGGTGACTCTGCCGCCGAGGCCCGCGCCCTCTCGGCTGGAACCAGGCCGCTCCTTCGTTTTGGCGCGTCCTTGCGCCTCTGCGGCGATGTCGATCGTCGGTAACGCCTCCTGCGCCAGAGCTGCTTCTGCGAGAAGAAATGCGGCGAGCGCGCCGGCGGACGCGCCGCGC
The DNA here is from genome assembly GCF_015709455.1 of Methylosinus sp. H3A. Classification (NCBI taxonomy): domain Bacteria; kingdom Pseudomonadati; phylum Pseudomonadota; class Alphaproteobacteria; order Hyphomicrobiales; family Methylocystaceae; genus Methylosinus; species Methylosinus sp. H3A. Next base: position 62,712 of record NZ_JADNQW010000007.1, on the reverse strand, counting down.
AGCGATTGGCGATATGACATGATAGATTCTCCTGGCGCGGCAGTGCGCGCAAATCCGAAAGCCCCGAAATGCGACTGTCAGCGAGTCGGTTGATCAGAAGACTGTCGGAGGCGCGCGCGCAGACCAGGAGCTCGCCCACCCTGCGAGCATTCGCGCGAAAACGACATCGCCGCGGGTAGGACTTTCGTCGATGCGCCCGGCGCTTCGACCGTCGCCGTCACGCCGGCGACCGCGACGAGATCGTGGCACGTCCCGCGATCGCCGGTCAGACAGAAGGCGCAATGTCGGGGACCGCGCTCCGAATTGGCCGGGAGCCCGCCGTCTCGCTCGCCGCATGTCGCCTCGACGGCGTATTGGGCGAGGAAGTGGGACGCGGAGGTTTCGGCCCGCGCATGGAAAGAGAGCAAGAGCGCCTGAAGCGCGAAGACGCAGACCCCGATCCACGCCGCCAACGCGCCGGAGTTCGCCCGTCGCGCAGGGCTGCCTCGCGTCATCTTTCTTCCTCCCCGGGTGCGCCCGGAGGCGCCGCCGCTCTCCCCTGCCCGATGCAATGTCTCGCCAACGTTTCCGAGCCGCCGTGCCCGCAAAAAAAACCGCGCCTGTTGCAATTTCGACACAGACGTGGCCATATCGCGCCGGGGAACGGCAAGGAGCGGCGCCGATGCGGATCCTCGTGGTCGAAGACCAGAAGGAGCTGGCGTATCAGATAGCCAAAAAGGTGTCTCAGGCCGGTTTCGCGGTCGATAGCGTCGGAACCATAGGCGACGCTCTAGCGCTGCTCGAAGACGAGCCTTTTTCCGCCGTTCTGCTGGACCGACGGCTGCCCGATGGCGATGGTCTATCGCTCATGAGGATCGTGCGCGAGAAGCAGCCCGAGAGCCGCGTGCTGATGCTGACCGCTCTCGACGCGATCGACGATCGCGTCGAGGGGCTCAACGCCGGCGCCGACGACTATCTGATCAAGCCTTTCAGCCTGGATGAGCTGCTGGCGCGCATCCGCGCCAGCCTGCGCCGCGCGGGCGGAGCCCCCGCCCCGCGCGTGTCGATTGGCGCGCTGACCTTCGATCTCGACTCGGGCACGGCGCAGGTCGAGCGACGCGCCATCCAATTGCAACGCCGTGAGACTGCGCTGCTGGAGGCGCTGATCCGTCGCGCCGAGCGTGTGGTGCGCCGGCATATGCTGATGGCCGAAATCTATGGCCTCGAGGAGGAAATCCAGCCGCATGCGCTGACCATTCTCGTCTCGCGCCTGCGCGCGCGACTAGACGAGGCCGGCGCGGGCGTCGAAATCCACACGTCGCGAGGCGTCGGATATATGATCGCCGAGAAGCGCGAATGAGAAGGCGTCGGTCGCTGACGCTGCGGCTCGTCGCATATCTCTCCTTGGCGCAATTTCTGGCGGCGTTCGGACCGTGGTTCGTCGTCGCCTTTCTGACCTCGACTCTGCACGTCGACAATGATGCCGCTCTCGAGCACTATACATTCTTGCGCATACGCGATCTCGTCGTCGACTCGATCGTCCCTGCGCCGGACGGCGGTTCGCGCATCGAGCCGACGCCGACGCTGCGCGCGCGCCTCGTCGAGAATCCCGCCCTTCGATTCGCCGCCGCGCCGCGCGAAGGCTCCGGCGTGATGGAAGGCTCCGCGCCGGAGCTTCTCCCGCGCCTCGCGCTCGCGAGAGACAATGGCATGCGGCAGATGCGCTTTTTGTCGAGCGCCGGCTCGGAGCCCGCGCATTGGGGAATGGTCGAGCTGTCGACGACGCCCGACAAGAAGATATTCGTCGCCGCGCAGGGCTTCGAATTCCGATGGCCGGACCTGTTTCATTTCGTGATCGAGGATCGCTTGTTCGGCGCTGTTGTCTTCGCGGTCGGATGGGGCCTCTCCGCTTTGCTGATCTTCATCGGCGTGCGGCGCGCGCTCATCCCATTGCGCCGCGCGACGACGCAAGCGGCCCGCATCGATCTCGATTCGCTCGGCCAAGCAATCGACGACTCCGACATGCCCGAGGAGGTGCGCCCGATCATCTCGGCGATGAACGGCGCGCTCGCGCGTCTCGACGCGAGCGTGACGCGCATGCGCCGCTTCACGGCCAATGCCGCGCACGAACTGCGAACGCCTGTCGCCGTCATGCGGGCGCGTCTCGAGAATTCAGAGGAGCCGAGCTTCAAGCTCGATCTGATGCGCGACGCGACCCGCATTCAGGCGATCATCGAGCAATTGCTGATCAATGCGCGGATCGAGGAGAAGCACGTCTCGACCGATCAGAGCGTCGATCTCGTCGATGTCGTCAGTCAGGTCGTCGCCGATCACACGCCGCTGGCGCTGCGCCTCGACCGCAGAATCGAATTCGACTGCGACGCCGATCACGTCCTCGTCCTCGGGGACCGCCGCGCGATCGAATGCGTTGTCGCTAATCTGCTTGATAATGCGTTGCGCGCCGAACCGAGAGGCGGAACCGTGCTGGTCCGCGTCGACGTCGACGCCGAGGTCAGCGTGATTGATCACGGCGACGGCGTGCCGCTCGAGGACCGCGAAACGATCTTCGAGCCATTTTGTCGGAGAACAGAAACAACTCCCGGTTCGGGTCTCGGCCTCGCCATAGCTCGAGAGCTAATGGAAAAGCTGCGCGGACATATCTTCGTCGACGACACGCCAGGTGGCGGCGCGATCTTCAAGCTGTCGTTTCCGGCGACGTTTGCAGAACGACGCCGCTCGAGCGGAACTGTGCGAGTCCTTACCTCAGCGTAGCGAATTTGGCTTCGTTCCATTCTCGGTCCAAATCGCGGTCGAGGAACTCGGCCATTCGGTTTCCGGCGCCAATATAGTCGAGACCGTCGATCGGGTGCGCGCGCTCATGCCAGCCCTCTCACAAGCGTTGCCCGCGGATTTGCAGATCGACATCGTTCAAGATAGAACGCTGACGATCCGCAATTCACTCCACGAGCTTGAGCTCGCCCTGCTGATCGCCATCATTCTGGTCATCGTGGTCGTCTTCGCATTTCTTCGCGACGGGAGGGTCACGCTAGGCTCAGGACTCATTGATTGAGATAGAAGGCGACAGCGGCGGCGATGCATATGGCGGAGAAGAAGGCGTGCGCGCATCGATCGTAACGGGTGGCGATGCGCCGCCAGTCTTTGAGCTTGGCGAAGAGGTTCTCGATCTTATGACGTTGCCGGTAGAGCGCCTTGTCGTAATCGAGAGGCTTCTTACGGCTCTTTGTCGGCGGAATGCAGGGCTCGGTCCCGCGTTCCGCGAGCGCTCGCCGAAACCAGTCGCTGTCGTAGCCGCGATCTGCGATCAGGGCCGAGGACGGCGGCAGCGCGTCGAGCATCAGCCTCGCGCCTTTGTGATCGCTCATCTGCCCTTCGGTCAGCATCATGACAAGCGGCTTGCCGGCGCCGTCGCAAACGACGTGGAGCTTGGAGTTCAGCCCGCCTTTCGTGCGGCCGATACAGCGGGAAAGAGCCCCTTTTTTAGGAGGCTCGCCGCCGTCCGATGCGCTTTCAGATGAGTGGAGTCGATCATGATCCGCTCCGGCTTCGGCCCTTCTCCCGCGAGCGCGGCGAAGATACGATCGAAGACGCCGAGCCGGCTCCAACGGATGAAGCGATTGTAGAGCGTCTTGGGCGGCCCATACTCCTTCGGGGCGTCCTTCCATTGCAGGCCATTCTTGATGACCTAGACGATCCCGCTGACCACGCGGCGGTCGTCCACCCGCGGCACGCCGTGCGCCAAGGGAAAGTGAGGGGAAATTCGCGCCATCTCCGCTTCGCTCAGCAAAAACAAATCACCCATCAAAGCCTCCATTTCGGAGACCTTGAATCACGCCTCACTCCAAATTAATAGGTCCTGAGCCTAGTCGCCACTAGCCCGAAAAATTCACTGGAGGTTGGCGGGAGTGGTGCAGAGCTTTGATTTAGCGTAGAATTCGGTTGTCGAAGCCAACTCGCGCCATTTCGAAGCCGCCACGCCCGCCATGAACGATTCTACCCTGCCGCTTTCCGGCCTGTCACCTGTTTCCGGCAAGACCGTCGTCGCCAAATTCTACGGCGGCCTCCTATCCTTCGATGGCGGCGTGCTGCTGCTGCTGCGCGAGATGGGACTGTCAGGAATCTTGTGTGCGGGGCCGGGTTTCCATCACGCCGCGACGAAGCGATCGTCGAACATGATGGCGAATTGATTTTTCGCCTCGCACCATTCGCGCGGCGCCATTTTCCACTCCCCGGCGACTTGGCGCAAGACGAGATAGAGGAGCTTCATCGCCGCATCGTCAGTCGGAAAATGCCCTCTCGTCCGCACGGCGCGCCGCAGCTTCGCGTTCAAGGATTCTATGGCGTTCGTCGTGTAGATGATCCGCCGTACCGCGATCGGAAAGGCGAAAAACGGGATGACCTGCTCCCAATTGCGCCGCCAGCCCTGCGCGATCGACGGATATTTCTTGCCCCAATGGCCGCCGTCGAAGGCCTCCAACGCCTCTTTGGCCGCCTCGGCGGTCGGGGCGCGATAGATCGTCTTCAGCGCGGCGGCGATCGCCTTGCGGTCCTTGTATGAGGCGAATTCCATCGGGTTTCGAATGAGATGCACGATGCAGGTCTGCACGGTCGTCTGCGGAAACACCGCATTGATCGCCTCCGGAAAGCCCTTCAGGCCGTCGACCACGGCGATCAGTATGTCGCCGACGCCGCGGTTCTTCAGCTCGTTCATCACCCGAAGCCAGAATTTGGCACCCTCCGAGGTCTCGATCCAAAGCCCCAGAATGTCCTTCGTTCCGTCCGGCGTGACGCCGAGCGCCACATAGACGGCCTTGTTGCGGACCAGGCCTTCGTCGCGGATTTTGACGCGCAGCGCGTCGAAGAAAACCAAGGGATACATCGCCTCGAGCGGCCGGTTCTGCCATTCGGCGACGGTCTCCAGCACGGCGTCGGTGACTGTCGAGATCAGATCGGGCGAGACTTCCAGGCCGTAGAGCTCGAGCAAATGGCCCTGGATCTCGCGCACCGTCATGCCGCGCGCATACATCGACACGATTTTCTCGTCGAAGCCGGGAAAGCGGCGCTGATAGCGCGCGATCAGCTTGGGATCGAAGCTCCCCTCCCGGTCCCGCGGGACCCTGATGTCGATCTTCGACGTCTCGGTCAGCACGGTCTTCTTCGAATAGCCGTTGCGGTGGTTCGCCTTGCCCGCCGCCGCTTCGCTCTCGAGATGGTCGTCCATCTCCGCGTTCAGAACCCGTTCCGCCAGCGCCTTCTTCAGCTCATCGAACAAGCCATCCTTGGAAAAAACCTCCTTCGGATCGCGTCCCGACAGCAATTGGTCCAATGTGCCCTTCTTGATCGCCATAGCCCGCCTCCTGCGGTTCTACTATGGCCCCACACACAAGATTCCTGACAGTCCCCGCGAGATCGAGCAGCGCCTGCGCGTCGCCGAACGGCTCGCTGACTGCATCCACGATCCGCGCGATCCCGATCTCGTCACCCATATGCTCGCTGACATCATTCGCTTTCGCCTGCTCATGATCGGCGCCGGCTATGAGGACGGCAACGACGCCTCGGCTCTGCGCAGCGATCCGATGTTCAAGACGGCGCAAGGCATCGCGCCTTCCGAGCACGAGCTCGCTTCGCAATCGACGATCTCGCGCTTCGAGAATCTGCCAGACGCTCGCGCTCTGCTGCGCATGGGCTGCGCCTTGGTCGATCTCTATTGCGAGTCGTTCCATCGCGTTCCAGAGCGCATCACGCTCGACATCGACGACACCTTCGACACCGTCCACGGATGCCAGCAGCTCCTCAAGCTTCGCTTGCGTCCAACGTTCCGATTGAAACGGTTCCGAACCGCCTCGAGCACTATCGTCGGGATTGAACTCATGCACCGGATCCGGAAAAGCGAGTTCAAACTTGGAAGTCTCGGCATCAACGAGAACCGTGCGCCCGATATCTGGAATGCCACGCTCGCTGCATAGCCCGGCCGATACCGGCGCCGTTTCTCGCCTTTCATGAAACGGTTGCACCAGAACCGTCGTGCGAATAGCGTTCTCCGAGATTCCATCTCATCGTCGCGCTCGACGGTTCGCTCCGAGACGGTCACCCCATTCTTGACTGCTATGGCGAATATGAGGCTCGGCGGGAAAACACGCAGCAGAGGCGCTGGAATCAAAGGATCGAATTCGAACATTTCTTTGACTTTGAAGCCGCGCTCAAAGAAGGCCTTCTCGAGTGCGGGCGGAGTGGTCTCGAATTTCGAAACGGACAGATAGCTCCATGCGCCAGAGCAACTCCATCGGAATCGTCGATCCGCAAGGCGTTGCGCGAATCGAAGCGGGGAATTCGCATGTGGCACGGAAACGATTAAAAATCCACCTGGCTCGATGACCCGTGCCAATTCATCCAGGCACTGATATGGCCGATCGAGATATTCGATCACGCTAAGGCATATGCAACCCGCGAAAGATCCATCTGCAAAGGAGAGTCGATCGAGGTCCGCCACCGTTTCGAATTGCGTCATATCGGAAAGGCCGTATCTCTTAGCGAGCCGTCGGGCGGAGTTTATCATGGGCGTCGAAGCGTCGAGACCTGTAAAATGCCTCTCTCGATTAGCCAAGAGGCGCGAGAAAAAGCCGCTGCCGCAGCCAGCATCCAGCCAACGGCCAGGCCGCGCAATCGCCGGCGCGATCTTGCGTCGAAAGAAGTCCACGCGTCGCTGGAATCCTCCCGAAAGATATTTGTCATCCCAGGCATCTGCGAGATCGTCGTGGAAACTCACCGCATTCAGAAGTTCGCTTTCGTTGCGATCGCTCCAATGCGCTCGGCGTTCGACGCTCGGGGTGAGTTTTGACACGCTGCGAGATTTCGACAAATAGTACGAGACCATCTCTCTTATACACGATTTTGTCGGATGTTTCATTTGCATCGCGTGTCTTCCGTCTCTACTAGATTCTCGTGCAAATGTTTCATGAAGCGCGAGAAACGGCGCCAGTATCGGCTGGGTTATGCGGCGAGCCCGGCTTTCCAGATATCGGGCGCACGGCTCTCGTTGATGCCGAGACTTCCAAGTTTGAACTTGCCTTTCCGGATCCGGTGCATGAGTTCAATGCCGGCGATGGTGATCGAGGCGGTTCGGAACCTTTTCAATCCGGGCGCGGCAATTTCGTCTTTCTGATGTAAGGCGACAGCGTAACGCTCCTTCTGGGAGATTCGGGTCGGCTGCGCACTGACCCGTTATGCCGCCTGCCTCCGCCGGCGTCACCCACTTTCGGCGATAGCTCCCGTCTCCTGCCGTTTGCGTCAGAGCTCTCAGCGAGTGTCGCCCCCGACGTTCGGTCGAGGAAAGCAGATGGCGCGAATGGAAGAGCGCCTCCCGCGCGCCTATCAGAGCCTGACAAAGGCTGCCCTTGAAATCGATCATCGCATTATTCCGCCTGCTCTGCTGAAGCCGAGTATCAATTCACTCCGTCAACGCGGCGCTCTTGTTTGAGCCGCGCTCGGCCAAGCGTGTTTGCACCTCGGAAAAATCACGGAAAAGACCGATGATCTTCCAAATGCCGGGCGCAATGACGGCGATTGAATATCCAATACTGGTTGCTATGACCGCACCAGCGCTGCCAATCCTCGGAATGAGAATGATCGCTAGAGGTAGATTGATAACCACCATCCCGAGCTGGCCGAACAGCACCATGCGGTGGATCGTCGCCATGTAGAAAAAACCTGTGAACCCATGCGCGACCGCGGAGACGGTCCCGTAAACCGCCATGCTGGTGACCAGCAAAGGCGACGGATTGATTGCTCCTCCCATCCAGGTGGCGAGAATGTTGTCCAATACAACAACGATGACGCAAGACACAAGCGCATTAAATATTATAATAACAATATTTGAGATTATAAAATGACGGCGCACCCACCCAAAATCACCTCTCGCGAAAGCCTCGCCATAAGCTGGCATTTGGGCAAGCAAATACATATCGGTTACCAATGACGGAGCCGTGAGTATTTTCTGAACTATAGAGTAATCCGCTACGGATTCGATGTCTAGTAGTTGCGCTACAAGCACTTGGTCTGACTGAACGGCGAGGGCCTGCAATGATATAAAACTTAGGTAAATCGACCCAGAGGCATAGAGGCGTCGGCACACGGACCACTCGACAAATTTCCAATGAGGTCGGATATCCCTCCCCTCATTCATGAAAAAATATACAGAGGCAACAATATTTACAAGTGGGCGTACGCCTAGTGTTGCAAATACAACTATTCCCATGCTAGACTGAAGGTATATTGCTATAATCTGCATACATATTGTTAATATAATAGATATAAATTCCCACTGCTTCGCGACGTCGCCTTGTTGAAGCGCCGCGCGAGCCTGAGTTGCGACAGCTGTTGGAAATGACATTGCCCCTAAATATAGAATTACATTTGCAACATCACGCGCTTCCATTTGCAGTGGCTGGCTTGATATATTCAACGCCCAGCCAAAATTGATATGCGGACTTGCATAAATTGCGGCAATTACGAGAATAAGACTCGCGCTAGAAGCGACGGCATATGTCGTGGAAAGAAGTTTTCGAACTTCGATTCTGTCATCTGCGCCGTGGGCGTGAGCGATTAGCGCCGTTGCGCCGGCGGTAACCCCGCCGTCGGCGAGAGAGAACCAAATCATTAGCGAACTGAGAGTGGCCCAAACACCATAACGATCGGGTCCGAGATAACTTACCATGAACGGTAGGATAAAAAAATTTGCTAGGGTTCCGGTTCCCCGGGTGAAAATCGACATCAGCGTGTATCTAAGCATGCGAAAGCCGCGTGTATCCCTGGAACGCACCGCTTTCAATACCTCAATAATGCGTTTCATCGAACCTCGAAGAGTTTCTGTCAAGCGATCTTGGTAGCTCCCGACCATGACTTGGTCCCTGACCTGCTTCAGTTGGGGCGCATTTTTTTTTGGTGTGTCGAGCATGTGAGAATGAGGCGGCTCACGCTGCGAGGACATAGATCAGCTGTACTGAATGCGATTTTCCGCTCGCCCGCGACTGGCCCTTTCGATTCATGTGCATGAACTCGATCGCAGAGTCTGTTGCGGCGGCAGATCGAAATGATTTGAAGCTCAACATCGGCCCGGGCGCTTGCTTCACCACAAGGTGGTCCCGTTCGACGATATCATCGAGGTATTTGATGCGGCGGATTTCGAGTGGGCGACAGGGTCGTGCCCCCTCTGGTGGTGTAGCAGTTCGGGTGCAAGCCGCTCGCGAAGCGCGCTTTTCATAGCGCCGTAGCGAGCGGGCGGCCTGCGCCGCCGCCTTCGATCATAGCCCATATAGGCTCCCGATCAGATATTGTGACAAAGGCCGATCGGGTCTCCGAGAGAGTGTTGACATTTCAGAACCCCGGGCTATATAGCTAGACAGCCTAGCTAGGAACGCACGCATGGAATGGTCGCTGCAGGACGCCAAGAACCAGTTCTCCAAGGTAGTGCAGAAGGCGCGCGAGGAAGGCCCGCAGACCGTCACTTTGCGCGGTGAACGCGCGGTCGTCGTGCTGTCGACGCGCGACTATGACGCGTTGCGCCCCGGCAGGCCGTCGTTGGTCGACGACCTGTTCACTGGCCCGAGCTGGGACGGCGAGTTCGCCGAGGCGGTCGTGCAACGCGCAAAGACGCAGAGCCGCAGTCCTGCTTTCTGATGTATCTGGTCGACACAAATGTCGTTTCCGAGGCCCGGCGCGGCGCGCCACAGGCGATCTCGTGGCTACGCTCCGTCGATCCGCTCGGCGTATATCTGAGCGTCCTGACGCTTGGTGAGATCATGCGGGGGATCGCGCTGAAGCAGAAGTCGGACCCCAAAGCCGCCGGACATCTCGCCGAATGGCTACGCAAGCTGCGAAGCGACCATGCCGATCGCATCCTGCCGATCACCGACCAGATCGCCGTCGAATGGGGCCGGATCGCGGCAATTCGGCCGCGGGGCGATGTAGACGGATTGATTGCTGCGACGGCGATCGTTCACGATCTCATCGTCGTTACCCGGAATATCGCCGACTTCGACGACACCGGGGCGTCGATAATCAATCCCTGGGACCTAGCATGATCCGCCGGCCGACACTCAGCAATCCCGTTCGGCTGGATAATGCTACGGTCAGCCGCTCTGGTGCAAACGGCGCGAGACTTACATGGTTGCTCGATACGAGGAGCGATATTGCCGGGATGAGCACGACTTCGAGTGTCGACGATCTTTGCAAAGGCCGGGATCTCGGTTGCAAGATCATCACTTTCTGCGTGTGTGGTGTCTGCGGGCACGAGTTCAGTTTTCGTTCATGGACGAACTCTTATGGAGCAGGATCAGAGAGTAAGCTTTCAATTTGAAATTTGCAGAGTTCGATCAACTTCGCCGCGCTAGCATTCAGGCCATACGAAACAACGAAGCGATCACCCTTCCGAGCGAGCCCGGCGCAGAATTCAAGACCTCTTTTTTCAAAAAAGAAATCTCCGGATTCCGAGACGATCTCCCACGATCTATCAAAATGAATAAAGCGGTGGACATAGAATATCCCAGATGCGCTAGTTCGCTTTGAACGAAAGCTTCTTCGTGTTACATTAATACGACGATGAAGCAGGCACAGCCAGCCTTCGCCGAAGGGCACAAGTTGTGACGATCCATTATACGCCCGCAAATGTGGCTTACCTTTGCTTTCGATGACGACTTTAGCCTCGCCTTCCAATCGCAATAGACAGAATGGGCTGACGCGATAGATCGCATTCATAACGCCATCAATATCGACAGGCATCCAATTTTTTTCTTGCGCACATTGGAACGGGGACCTGAGGAATGTCACATCCGCCAGTCGATCTCCGACGACGCGCGACATTGTCATCGTGCAGCGACCAGTCACGGTATTATGAGCGCTTCCAGTTACATAGACCTCCCCGTCTATTTCGCTTAATCGAGCATCCTCAATGCCATTCCGTGCCGGATGGTCATCAGTTGTTGTTGTATAATCGGATAAATCATGAAGTTTTAACCGTTCGATGACTTCTAGATTGTCATTAAGAGTGAGAAGCCAGTTTTCATTGCGCAAATCCGATCCACGAAAGCCGATAAACCGGCCGCAACAACTTGTTATCCAATTATGTGTCCTTACAATTGCAATCCATCCTGATGCAGTAGAAATTATACTTGGATTGTCCGCCGATAAGGACGAAGGGATCCGTAAATCAATCGATTTTACGCCAAACAAGTGTGATAAAACAATAAAGTTAGGAGTTCGTGCCCAATAGAGAGGGTAATCAATAATGCCGACCAGGCGACTTAAAATTACTGTGTGCCAAGTTGTCTTAGAAAGCATCGCTGGTCGAGCCTCCGTTGGTCACTACTTTTACCTATAGCCGAGAGGGCTTTTCGATCCCGAGTCGCAGCGACAGAGACATTCGAAGCCATCGGGCGAACCACGAGGTAAGGCGTGGCGCTGCTCGTCGCCAAATCGACGAGTTCTACGTTTGTTCTAATACGCATCGCTTGGCTGAAAGATCGATAATTTCGAACAAGGAGAGGCGAGAAACTGCCTCGTGTGCATTCAGTCTACGTATTGACGAGCTTGCTTTTCAGCAATCACGGGGGTTGCGCCGCCGCACGAAGACGCGCCCATAATGAGCATTCGCTCAATGGTTTTTGGCGACGGGCGGTGACCCTGTTTAAAAAGCTGATAGTTGGCCGGGACGAAAATATCGTCAATATTTTTTGGCGCCTCTGGGAAGTATGATAGATATTCATCCCGAACAAAAAACGCGTTAGCTCCTGTCGCTGCGTTGCAGCATAATAATGTATAAGAAAAACTAGCTAACAGACCTGATAGCAGCTCCAAAGAAGCGCCAGAGTAGTCGCTGTGGTCCCATAAATGATTTGCGTCGTATGCAATAGTCCATTTAATTGGCGGAGGGAATTTTGCATTATATTCAACTATAAAAAGCTTGGGGGAAATTCCGCTTTCTAGTAGTTCCTTTACAAAATAGTAATCATTACCATCTAAATCGACACTTAAAACATCTGTAGCGCTAATCGCCAGCTTTTCGAAACCCTGCTGCATGAGCGGCGTGACATTTTCCAGCGTTACAAAAGCCTTTAAGAAAGCGAATCGTTGCGGGTTCAGCTTATGATTGAAGCACAAATCTTCGCCGCCGATCCAGAATCCGCGCCAACCCATCGCGAGAAGAATTAGAGTGTTATTTTCTAGTCCGTCGCCTACGCCGAGCTCGACAAATGTTCCCTTCGTAACACCAAGACGTTTAACAATTTCGAGTGTGATTCCATCCTCATCCGTTTGAGAGAAATACTTTGCCCCGAAGCGACTTAGTGGGTTTTTCGTTGCGCTCAATGATTGAGTCCATTGTGTCCTCACAAGATAGTCATGCAGCGTATCTTGTTTCTTATAAATTGGCGCAAGTAGCCAATCCCGCACGAGACGGAGAAATTTGAACATCCCCGTTTGCTGCATGCGATAGGCAAATTTGAACATCTCCGTTTTCCTCCATAAGCCGGCGAAGGCCCCGGTCAACGTCGATGCTGACGCATGAACGCGGATTCACCAGAAGAATGCGATTTCGAGAATGCTCCCGCCGACAAAACTATCTATCGGTTCACGGGAGTCGGGAGAGTTCTGGTATTCAGTCACGTCTGAGTAGAACGGTGACATTGGGGTCGAGCGCGATGGCGATTCCGTAGAGCTTGGTCAGGGTCCATTCGACACCCCGGCGCGTGGCGTAGCGCAAGCGCATTCCAATTCGCTTCAGCGCGCTGTCAGCATCGACCACCGTGAATGGGTTTTCGGCGCGTACCATTGTCCAAGGCTTGCCGACCAGAAGCTGCATCAGCACTTGCCCGGAGAGCGCGGAGCGATGTGTCCAATCGCCGTTTTGGGTCACGCAACCGAGTGGGCTTTGGGCATTGGGGAAGCGCGCTAATACATGTCCTCCGGATTTCAGCAGCTTCGCCAAGGAGTCGAACAAGACGAGAAGCTGCTCGCGCGTCAAGTGCTCCATGACGTCGAATGCGACAACGATGTCAAAATTACCTGTGTCCTCCGTCAAGGCGTCGGACAAATCGAGCGCATAGACGCGCACGCCGCGTTCCGCTGCGCTCGCTCGCGCCTCGGCGAGCAGTTCCGTGCCGGATATTCTAGCTCCCTGGTCCGTTGCATAACGGAGGAAGCCGCCGTTGCCGAATCCCAATTCAAGTATTCTCCGGCCAGACAAGTCTAGCCCTCGGAACTCACCCTTGTAATAGCGCCTCTCATAGGGGCTGCAGACCATGAACTGCGAAGGATTCCACTGCTTCCATACGGAATATCCCGCATAGTCGTCCGTCATGTGTCGTCCTTGTTTTCGAGGCTGAAGGAAGTTCTGGCGTCAACGTTTCATGAAGCGCGAGAAACACCGACGTTGCCGGCTGGACAGCGAGCACGGCATTCCAGATATCAGGCGCATGGTTTTGCTGCATCGCGTCACTCGGTCTTTGGCCATAGCTGGCGGTGGCCGATGTGCGCGGCCCATATCGGCCCGTCAGCTGGATTGGCGCACGGCGTACGCGCCGAGGAGAGTGGCGAGCCGGTCGCAGAACCGATCCCAACGATATTCGGCGGCGCGCGCATGCCCCCGCTTGATGAGCGTGTCGCGCAGATTGGCGTCACGCCAGAGTTCCACGGCCTCGGCGAGGTCACTCGCGGACTTGGCATCGATCACCAAGCCCGCGTCACCGATGATTTCGGGCAACGCGCCTCCACCCCTATTCGCCACGACGGGCACGCCCGCCGCCATGGCCTCGAGTCCTGGGATGCCGAATCCCTCGTAATCCGAGAGGGCGACAAGGGCAATGGCTCCGCGGATCCAGCGGCCCATCGACAGGTCGTCGATGCCGCCGTCGATGAGCATCACATTCCGCGCCGCAGAGGCGTCACTTCTGAATTCCTGTTCTACTGGACCAATCACCAGGAGCCGGATATCCGACGCCTGGATTGCGAGCTGCTCGGCAAAGCGCAATAAGTTGTGGCCGCCTTTTTTCCGGGAGATGCCGCCCACTGCAATGAAGTATTTCACGCCGCTCAATGGCGACGCCACGTCGGGCTCCATACGCGATATATCGAAGAAGTGCTGCTCGATGCCGTTGCCGAGAACCTGGACGCGGGTCCGATCGGCTCCGAACAATTCACAAATGCGACTCTTCGAAAATTCCGACACTGTCAGGACGACCGAGGCCCGCGATACGATCCGTGACCACATTGCAAACCGCATGAGCGTTCGTGGATCGAAGCGCTTTTTGCGGTCGGGCTCGAAATGATAGACATCGTGTATCGTTACCGCCGTGTTCGCGCGGCGCGCGCTGACGAGAACCTCCCGCGGGCTGTAGATCCAATCGACCTCGCCGGAGTACGAGTCGAGAGAGGGCCAGTTCAAGCTCAGGGTCGCAGCAGCATAAGCGCGTCGTGATATCGGCAAGCGGCAACTCCGGACATGGGCGAGTGGTGCTATCGAAGGCGCCGATTGGTCCAGGGCCCAGTAGTCCTTTGGCACCCAGAATGTCAGGTCGACGTCTTTCCTTCTGGCCAGTTGCCCGACCATGTTGACGGCGTGCTTCCCGACCCCGGTCGCATAGCCGTGGTAGCGTTCGCTGGCGTTGAACACAGCGACGCGCAACGGTTTCGCGCGTCCGTTGGACACTCCGCGGTGCTCAAGTATCGCCATTGTCTCCCGTCTCGACACCAAGTCGGGCCTCGCTCGCCTCGGTCATTTTGCCGACCCGTAGTCCGACGAGAGCACGCTCCGGTTCTTGCCGCGGATTGCTCTCGAGCCGCGCTTCGGTGTCGGAATGGCCGCGCGACGCATCGTGCTGCAGCTCTCCGAAATTGTAGCTCTCGCCGTTGTAGACGATGACCTTGCGGCTGCCCGGGGAACGCGTGGGCTGCGGACTCGCCGGCGACTCGATGATGGCGAGCCGAGTATGTCCGAGCGCGAACGTCTCATCGACGAAGCTACCCTGATTGTCCAGGCCGCGATGGGCGGAGGCCGCAACCTCGGCGCGTTCTACGCGGCGCTGCATAGCTCGTGCATGGGCTCGTTCGCGCAAAGAAAGCGCCGACCGCCGTTCCGATTACGCGGCAGCCGAGCCGCATGCATCCATCCGCGGAACGTCGATGCCGGGCTCAAATCGGCTTCCTCAACTTGAACAAAGCTTCTCCGCCACGCTTGCTCAACTTATTGGCATAGGCCGCCTCGAGGAGGTAATTGAGCCGATGCAGTATGCGGTCGCCGAAAGGCAGGCAGATTCCATAACGACGCATCTCAGCCAACTCGAACCCGGCCGCTGATGCAGCGGCAAGTATCTCGTCCTTGGAGAAAGCTTCGACCTTGTAGATCACGCGTCGCAACGGCGACCGCGCGTAGAGGGTGCTGATCCAGGCGCCTGGATGGTCTGTCAGAGTGGACTGCAAGATGAGCACGCCACCACGCCGGAGGCTGGTGAAGGCGCGCGCCAGGAGTTCTGGGAGGCGACCAGTGTGCGCAATCAAACCAAGGCAAAGGATCACGTCAAATCGATCAGCGCCCGCCTTTGTCAGCAGTTCGAATCCGTCTTCATTAGTCCATGTAATACTGCCGGCCGGTGGTCGCTGCTTGAAACTTCGCTGAGCCAATTGCAGCATTCCCGGGCTGATGTCATTCACGAGCAACTCGTCGAATGCGAGGAATGAGGCAACAGCATGGGTGATCTCGCCTGAGCCCGCCGCAATGTCGAGGAGCGCACGCGGTTTCTCTCCAAACAACAATTCGACAGTGAGTTGGCGTCGCAGTTGAAATTGAACCGCGGCACCAGTGTGTGTGTTTGGGTCAAAGTTGGTCGCGTAACTTTCCGCCAATCGTTCAAAATGCCCCGCCACAGCCTCTTGGCAGGGGGCGGCTTCGGCCGGTTGCTGGCTGGAAAAAACAAGGCCTTCAGGATTTCTCATCGTGTCCTCTGTCAGCGGCGCTCACTGCCGGTCAAGTTATAACTCTGGTGCAAACGACGGGCGATGGGCATGGCCGTTCGATGCGAGGAGCGGGGTGAGTATGATGTCGACCTTTGACGTTCTTTTCAAAGGCCGGGATCTCGATCGCGAGATCATCGCTGTCTGCGTGCGTCGGTATTGCGCGTGGCGATCACTCTGTGGAGCAGTTCCACCTGAAGTTTGAACTTTTCACTGGAACTTGGGTACGCGCGCGGCAATTGTCGTCGTCCGGCCGTGATGAGGCGCGAGCGCAGTTCCGCAGAGCGAGCGAGCTCGATCAAGCGAGCAGCGATTTGGTCGACATCCTGTGGTGGCACGAAGATCGCCGCGTCTCCGCACAGCTCGCGCGCGAAATCCATATCGGACGTCACCAATGGTCGCTCGAAGAAAAAGCTTTCAGGGTAGACGGCGGTCGAGGCCTCGCGCAATGTCGGCAGGAACACTGCGGAAGCGGCTCGATAGGCGAGCGCCAGCTCGTTGAGCCGCAACGTGCCCACGGCAACGAGGCGATCCGCGACCCCAAGCCGGTTCGCCTCGGCGGCAATCGCGCGCCAGTGGGGACTCGACGGCTCCAGTGTGAAACGGAACTCAAAGTCCAACTCAGGATCGAGCCGTCGCATCGCCGCCGCGACCGGGGGCGTAATCTCGAGATTCTTGTGGAGATAATATGCCGTTGGAATCAAGATTCCGAAACATCCAATGGGCGGATCCTCTCCGGGACTGTGCTGCGCGAGAAGCGGATTGACGCAGTTTCCGATCACGGAAATTCGGTCTGGATCAATTTGGAGGCGGCGTGCCAACCTGTCGGCAACCACTTGCGTTTGGACTGCAAAATGATCGGCTTGGCGAAGCGCAATACACCGTAGCCAATCGGTGAGCTTCCCGAGGAGCGTCGGCGATGTGAGCGGGCCGTCGGGTTTATAAATGAGAGTGGGAAGCGCAAAGCCGACGACATGGTAGGCGCGCGCGCGAAAGTATGCCGGCCCGCTAACCGTGAATACGATATCCGGCGCAAATGCGGCTTCGATATGGGGCAGCTTATAGCGAAGCCACACGCGGTCAAAATTGTGTCTTTTCTGCACGAAGAACACACGAGCATCGAAAGCGACTTCCGGCGGAAGGAAAGATTGGAGTGGGATGGGCACAACCGCCTGCCAATCGATATCGGACTGTTGTCGCAAATTGACGAGGAGGGCGATAGCGCCTTGAACCCCTCCCCCCCAGGCGAGCGGCGTGCAATCTACGAGAACTTTCATTCCAGAAACCTTGGGAGAGCGGGTTGGAGTGTAGGTCTTGCAGGCGAAAATCAAGGGGCGCTCGACGTGCGGCGTTTGGTCGATGAGAAAATGCAGTCACCACCTGCTCACCTCCGCCGACGAAGAGCGGCGTAACCACCGAGGAATCTCGCTATTGGCGCCTTGTGGGATTTGCGAGGGAATACCCGCCCGCATACCGCGGCGTCACTTGGCCGTCGGCGGAGGACAGTCTTGGCATGAGGTAGAAGTAAACGAAGCTGGTCATCAACAGCATGCACGGCAGAGAAATTGCGCCGAGCGTGAATGACTGTACCGAGACGAAATTGGCGATCGCCAGCAACGCCAAATTCGGCAGGTCAGTTTTCGATCCAATCAGATCGGAAAGTGCTTTAAGAGCGGTAAGAGACTGAACAATCCCGAACCGGCCCCGATTGAGATCAGGAGTCATGCCTTCGGCTCAGCGAGGCGGACGTCGCTCAAACCTGCCAGCTTTCGGATGACTGCGACAAAAGCGCGGCCGCAGGCCTCGTCGCTGTATCGTTGCGCGGCCGCCAGCGCCGCCGCCGACATGGCGGCCCGCAATCGCCGATCGGTTACGATGCGCGCGATTCCATCGGCTATGGCTGTTCCGTCGCGTTCGGGAACGATCAGGCCTTCGACGCCGTCCTGAACGACCGAACCACTCGATTCTGTCGTGACCACCGGAAGGCCGTTGGCCAGGGCCTCATAAATCGATGTCGCGGACCCTTCGGCGAGCGAGGGCAGACAGAATACATCCGTGCGCGCGAACTCCTCCGCCATCCGTTCGCGGTCGAGCGCGCCGAGGAAGACGAGGTCTTGTGTCTCCGGCCGCGCTCGGACAATCGGCGACACCCGACCGGCGACAATGATTGCGATGTTCATTCCCCGCTGCTTCAAGATGCGCGCCGCCTTGGCGAGATACGGAATGCCCTTGCGCAGGCCCGCCGCGCCGGCGAACAACACTCGCCCCGGCTCCGGCCGGGCCTCGCGCAGCAGGACGCCGCTGGCGCCGTAGGGAACGAGCCTCACCCGTGCCGGATCGAAGCCGGGCAAATCTCCGAGATCGCGCGCCACGGCCCGCGAGGGGCAAAGGTAGAGATCGGATATGGCGACGAGGCGGCTCATTCGTTTGCGGTAGAATTCGATTACTGACGGGGAAGTGCTGTCGCTTTCCCAACCCGGCCATCGCGAGCGTTCCTCGTGTTCGATCTCGAGATATTTGGGCGTGACGACAAAATCGGAGACGATCCGCGCGCCGCGGCGCTTGGCAAACGCCAGGAACGAGCCGCCATTGCCGTGATAATTGACGACAATGTCGGCGCCCTCGAGGCCGCGCAGGCGATTGGGCCAAGCGAGCGCCTCGTCGATCAGCGGGTAGGCGCGTTCCGCATGCAGAAAGGACATCGACGTCGAGACGAGGTTGGGCAGCACGCTAGCGCGCAAGCGTGCGCTAGGCACACCGGGAACTGTCCGGCGCGCGATGGCCCCTCGAAGCCGCGGCGCGAACCGAGCGGCGAATTGCGCCAATGAGCCAGCATCGCCCTCCGGCCAGGCGGCGTCGGTCACGAGACTATGCAGCAAATTCGCGGCTTCCAAATGTCGCGCATAGACGAAGTTTCGTCGCGCGCCCTGCTGGATCATCATGACTCGCCGTTCAGTCATGATCGCTCATGGGCCTCGTGGCCATCGCCTCGATCTGAAACCAGCGGCGATCGAGTTGCCCCCAGACCCGGCAACAGAAATTAAACACGGGGCGTCCGAGTCGTGCGAGCTGCCTGCTCATCCTGGGCGGCCATTTGTGGATATAGGGCCGGGAATATTCGACCTCATAACCAGCCGCCTTGAGCAGATTGCCGATGCTCTGCGGGCTCCAGGAATAGACATGCTGATTGATGTCCTTCGTCTTGTAGCCCCAGCTGATGTTTTCGCAGGGAACCACGATGTGCAGCTTGCCACCGGGTTTCAACAGCGGTTTCAAGGCCCGCAACTCCTGCCAGGGCTCGAGCGCATGCTCCAACGCATTGTCGGAAATGACGACGTCGATGCTCTCCTGCCCGATCGCCGCGAGCGCTTCTGCCGCGTTGGCGAAAGCCCGCACGCCATTGCTCACTGCGGTCTCGCGCGCCGTGGCGTTGGGTTCGATGGCGAATCGCTCGGCGCATTCGAGATTGGCGAGCAGGAATCCCCCGCCGCAACCCAAATCCAGCACCCTCGATGCAGGCTCGATCGATTTGCGAAATTTGTCGATATTGGCCCATCCGCCAAATTGCCCTCCATCTTTCTGCCACTCGAAATAGGCTGCATCGTAATGCGTTGATACTGTCGGACGCGCCGTTGCTGGTTCGCTCATTGAATGTGCTCGCTTACTGTTCCATGATTCCGACTCCACGCGACTGCGCGGACTGCATTGTGTTCAACCTGTCCCGCAATCAAAATCGGTCCTGATCTGGGCCTTTGAAGGCGATAAAGCCTAGTTCATAATTTTCCCATGGATCGCCGCCGCTCGGAGATTCATAGCGGCGCCGCGATTTGGAAAAATGGGCGTCGTAAAACACATCGTCGAGAAAATTCGGGTGGACGCCGCCCCACATCGTGCGCCACGACTGCGGAAATCGCTCTCGATGGCGTGCCGAGCCGTTCGGCGCCACAGCAATGAATACGCCGCCCAGCCGCAGGCATTTCCATGCCAGATCGAAGACCTTCGACGGCGCCGGAACATGTTCGAGGACATGGGCCGAAAAAAAACAGTCGAAGCTGTTGTACAGCGGATGCTCTTCGTCGATTGCAAAGGGGTCGTCGACGTGGCGAACGCCTAGCTTCGCGATGCCGTAATTGCGGCGATCCTCGGCGATTTCATAGGACTCGACGTCATATCCAGCGCGGGCGAATTGATAGCTGCCGTAGCCCCAGGAACAGCCGAAGTCGAAAACCTTGTCGCCTTCCGCGACGCCGTGTCGCTTCAAAAGTCCGACATAGCGGGAAAAATCCCGCTCCGAGCCGGCGAAGTTCGCGGCGGTCAACGCTGCGATTTCCGTGTCGGAGGGACAAATCATGGCGGTCCCTTCCTGGTAATGGAAATTGTAAAATATCTTGTTGAACTCTTCCGTGTCCGTCGGGCCGCGGAACTGGAGACGGCACTCGTCGCAGCGCATGAGCCGCGTCACTAAGAACTTCCTGTCTATTTCTTGCGCGGCGGCAGAACCGCAGTTGGGACAGATCCATCCCGCCGGATCAGCAAAGCGTAACGTGCTTCGCAGAAGATATTGCAGTCGGCTCATTTGCAACCCTTTGGCGCTCCGTTGCAGCCGTTTGATCATGGCCGACAGACGACGCTCTATCCGTGTTTGTCTTCGCGGGTCGCGAACACCGCCAGGGTTTGCGCCGCCCGGTAGAGGTCGGGCCCGCTCGGCCTCGTGCTCATATAATAGACGTCGGGAAATTTCGAGCGTAAGCTCAGAACATCGTCATGGATGGAATAGGAGTAATACACCCCATCTCCTTCGCTGAAATGATACCCCCGGAAGCCGGTGCGAATATAGTCACAAATCCTCCAGAGGCCGAACGCATTCAAAATCTGTTTCATCGCCCGACTTTTGAAACTGCCCTGCCCGAAATTATTTGCGTCGGAGATAAATACGGCTCTGCGCGCCACCCTGCACATTTCGGCGACAGCGCGCCGATGATCTTCGATATGATGGAGTATCCCGAAAGCGCAAACGACGTCGATGGAATTATCAGCGAACTCCAACGCCAACGCATTGCCCGCGACGAGCTGGGTCTCCGTCAGTCCCTTTGCATAGGCGATTTCGCGAAGCGCCTGAGACGGCTCGATGCCCTTCAATTCGAGACCGGGCCGATCTTTCAGATAGAACAGCGCGCGGCCCGTTCCTGAGCCGACATCCAGCAGACTCGTGAAAGCATATTGGTCGATCATCGCGGCGAGCCAGCCGAGAGCCTTGGCGTGCTCGTCTCTCGGATCGATGTGCAGCGCATCGTAACCGGCGGCGGCGGCGGCGTAATATTCGGCCAGCGCCTGCTTCGCGCCGGCAACGGGGTCGGTCATGTCGTCGTTCCTGAATGGGCCGGCAGAGCCTACCTGGGCGATTCACTCGCGGCCTGCGCCGTTCGCGCGATGTCGTCGACAATTCGCGCTCGTCCATGCTCAGCCGCGCAACGTAATTCTCGAGAGCAATCTCTTTCCCGGCCAGGCATCGCCTCGATCGCTGCTGCGCAGCGATCGAGATTCGAAAAGCGCCGCCAAAATCGATGTCGGGGGCCACTAGAGCGCTTTCCGATCGAACGGAATCGTTCGATCGATCAGAATTCGCTCCGACGAAAGAAAGCTAGAGCGACATCGCCCCTCTTCAGGACGCGGAGGCCGCAGGCTTCGACGCCGATGCGATGGAAAAGCGCGGCTTATATGCCTCCAGCCCGATACAGAACGGGGCGAAGCCGAAACGCCGCATCAGCAGCTTGTCGAACAAGGGCGGCAGCGGACGCAGCGGCAGCGCTACGGCCCAGCCGAAGAGCGGATGAATGCGTCCAATCTGCCACATGAGCCAGGCGCTCGACTGGCTGATCGGGCCGGAGATGAAGCTGAACTCTTCGATCGTCAGGCCCGATAGAGCGCAGAGTTCCGATAGCATCGCCCGGTTATAGCCGGCGCGCACATGGCGCCCGTCCTCGACGTCCGGGAATGGACCGTAATCCATGAAAGTTTGCGGAATCCTATGGAGATGCGGCGTCGTCAGCAACAGTCGTCCGCCCGGTTTCAGGCAGTCGACCATGGATTTCATGAGCGCCAGGTCGTCGAGGATGTGTTCGATATTCTCGCAACACAACACGACGTCGAAGACGCCGATAAAATCGGTTCGCTCATGCAGCTTGCGGACGTCGCAAATCTCGAATGTCGCGCTCTTGGCGTTGCAAAGCGCCGCGCGTTTTTGCGCCACCCTCTGATTCCGCTCGTCCCAGCTCAATCCGAGGCTCCTGTATCCCCGTCTGGCCGTGCCGATGGTGAAGGCGCCCGAGCCGCAGCCGACATCCAGCAAGCGATCGGCGTTGCGAGTGACGCGCAGCCGCCGCGTGATCCATCGCATGCGATCCCAGACGAGTGCGTCGCCATGATGCAGCGTGGCCTGGAACCCAAATAATCGCACGAGGAGAGAATTGAACATTTCGTGTTTCCTTACAGGAATTCCGGGCGCTGACGCGCTTTGTCCTGTGCATCATGCAAAAATTTGCTGATCAGTCCTTCGACTTCACGACCGAATCGCCCGGGGCCGAATGCTCCGGCGAGTCGTCTCGACTCCGCTTCGGCTTCCACCAGCCGCGCATCATCGAAGTCGGCCGCCTCGTGCAAGGCTCGCAAAAGCTCATCCTCGTTTCCCGCGACAAAGCGCACCGCGTTGCGCGCGCCTGCGAGATCGTCCGCGCTGCCGACGCGATCGCTCAACAAAAGGCTGCAGCCGCAGGAGGTTGCTTCATGCACGACCAGCCCCCACGCCTCGGCGAGCGAGGGCAATACGAAGACTCTCGCCATTCGGAACCTTTCGGCCAATTGCTCTGGTTGCACGAAATCCTCGGTGACGATGTTATCATGTGAAGGAATGAGATGCTTCAGTTCGCCGTTACCGCACAAGCGCAACGTCCAATCTGGGCGTGAACGGGAAAAACGAATAAAGGCGTTGGCAAGACCAAGCACGTCTTTGCGAGCGAT
Organism: Methylosinus sp. H3A; assembly: GCF_015709455.1. Lineage (NCBI taxonomy): Bacteria > Pseudomonadati > Pseudomonadota > Alphaproteobacteria > Hyphomicrobiales > Methylocystaceae > Methylosinus > Methylosinus sp. H3A. The sequence continues at coordinate 39,699 of NZ_JADNQW010000007.1, read as the reverse complement.
GAACTGGCCGACGAAAAGAAAGGTTTTGGGCCGCGACGCGAGATCGCCCCCGCCATGGAACAGAGTTTGGTCCGCGCCATACATTCCGCCGCGCACCAGATCGGCCGGCATCCCGAACCAGCGCATCAGCCTTTCGCCTTGGCGACCCGGGACAATCATGGCGTCAAAATGGCGTCTGTGAAAGATACGAAAGGCGATGGCGCCGAGAACGAACTGCCGGAAATCTCCACGCCAGTTGGCGTCGCTGAGGCCGATCACCCGGCCGCCGCGGGCCTTCACCTCGCGGCCGAGCGCTACGAACGCTGGATAGGCCCATCCAGACTGCACGAAGATTTCAGGGATGGCGAATCCGAGCTCGTGCCAGGTCACTGGTTGCATGGCGTCGACCCACGAGATCGGGCAATTCAGCGCCTTTTCCATGCCCGTGATCGGTACTTCTGGCGGCGAGCCGACGACGATACAATCCTGGCCCAAGCGATCCACAGCGCCGCGAATGAGCCGCGCGGCGTATTGTGGCAAGCCCATCCATGAAAATGCGATCTGCGTCACGCGCGTCATATCCGCTCGAGCCTGCGAGCGACTCTCATGCCGACATACGGATGGTGGCACGGGGTTCGTCCGGGCGTCGGGCCTGAAGGGCGACCTCGGTATGGCCATCGTCGACGAAACGCCTGCGATCCTCGACCAGATCGAACATGGGATCGTTGCTGTCATGAAACTCGCAGGGACGAATTTCGACGAAGCCCGCCTCCCGAAGAAGATTGCTCATCAGTTCCCGATCATACATCCAGCGATGGCCGCTGTAGCCGAAGAAAGATCGCAGAGTTCCGACCAGGCCGCGTCGACGTTGCAACAAGCCGATGTGACATGCCCCGATGAAAGCGTCCGCGGCCTCGCCTCGGCCTTCGCACCGATCACGCAGATAGCGTTCGGCCCGCGAAGCGAGATCGGGCACGATCATGCGGAACACGCCGCCCGGACGCAGCGCCTTATACGTGTTAGCGATCGCCCGCGACACGTCTTCCCGTGCAAGGTGCTCCAGCACATGACTGGCGTATATCGCGTCCACAGAGCCGTCGGGCACGGGCAAGCCGGCAACGATATCTCCGTAGGCGACATTGCACGGAAACAGGCGGAGGTTCAGAGTGTCGGCCACCAAGCCAACTCCTGGCAGACGTTCCAGGCGAAGACGCGGGGAGGCGTCGAAACTGATCCACCCTTCCGGGGCGCTGAGGCCGCAGCCATATTGAACATAGCGCTTGTTCAAGATCGCCTCCGAACGCATCGATTCAGACAGAGGTTGCAGGAATTTCGGCCAATGTAGCGGGCGATCTCGGCTTCGAGTTCGAGCACGGATTTGAAGACGCCTCGCCTGATTTTTCGAGGCGTGATGGACGAGCCCATTTTGTGCAGACATCGAAAACACATCTGTCGGCGACCTCAGTCCACGACCGGACCAGGAAATGGATTGCCGCTTTCATTCTCGACTCGCCGGGATCGCGACCGGCGCGCCGATGCGTAGCGATTCCTCGATCGCGAATGTCGCTTCTGTGACGGCGACGAGTTGAGCGAGCGGAATGGGCGTCTCGCGCTTGCCGCGAGTCGCCTCGAGAAACGCCGAGACGAGGCCGTGCTGGCCCTTGTTCTGCGCGCTTTTCGTCGTCTTGCGCTTGCCGCTCCGCGTCACGGTGAGGCAACGAAAGTCATCGAGTTGGATCACGCGCCCCCCGGCGAAGACTTCGATATATTCCTTCGGCACGCCCGCGTCGCCGATCGACGAATAGACGATCGTGCCGCTGGAGCCGTCGGCGAAGCGGACGAGGATCGAGACCGCATCGGCATGATCGCGCGTGGCGATTGCTTGCGTCTCGATCGGTAGGCTTCCGGATAGGAAGGTCAAAGCATCCACGAAATGGCATACTTCGCCGATCACGCGGCCAGCTCCTTCCTCGCGCTGTATCCAACTATCGGCCGGGATAGCGCCCGCGTTGATGCGATATAGCATCACGAGCGCCCCCGTTCGCGGCTCGAGCGCAGCTTTGGCCTTTTGCAGCAGCGGCGCGAAGCGGCGATTGAATCCGACGGTGAGCACACCCGGCCCGATTTCAGCCGCGCCTAGGACCTCGGTCAGGCCGGAGCTGTCGATCGCCAGTGGTTTTTCGCAAAACACGTGCTTTCCAGATCGCAAGGCGTCGCGCGCAAAGCTGGCATGCGTGTCGTGTCGCGTCGCGATGAACACAGTGTCGGTATCATTGTCCTCCAAGGCCGCAGCCGGCTCTGTCGCCGAGACGGCAAAGCCATGCTTCTCGGCGGCGCGCCTGGCGCTGACGCCTGTGGCGGTCACCACCGTGGTCAGCGTCGCGCCGCCCGCCTTGCGCAGCGCCGGCAGCAGCATGCCTTGGGCATAATTTCCGAAGCCGAGGAAAGCGACGCCGTTTCCGCCGCTGGCGCGGAGCGCCGGTGGAGCGAGACGCAGACGTCTTTCGATCGCTCGGCCTGCCGCTTCTGGATATGTGATCAGAATGGCGAGATGAGGCTCGTCGCTCTCGAGCAGCTCATACGCCTTCTCCGCCTGCGCGATCGAGAAGCGATGCGTGACGAGCCGCTTCGGCGTCACTTTCCCATCGGCGACGAGCGCGAGAAACGCCTCCATATTGCGCTGTTCGGTCCAGCGCACATAGGGCAAAGGATAGTCCAACCCGTTCTGCTCATAGGCCGGATCATGCCGGCCCGGACCGTAGGAAAGTGATAGCTTCAGTTCCAATTCGCGCTTGTAGAACGGCTCACGATCGATGGTCATGCCGACCATTCCGACAATGACGATACGGCCTTTCAGTCGGCTGATCTCGGCGGCGAGATTGATCGGTTCATTGGACTTGCTGGACGCAGTGACGATCACCGCATCGGCGCCATATTCATTGGTGAATCCGGCCGTCGCTTCGATCAGGTCGTCGCTGACGGCCACGTCCGCGCCTAGCTCCTCCGCTAGTTTCGCGCGCGCCGGATTGGGATCGAAGCCCAGAACGCGACAGCCGTTCGCCTTGAGCAATTGAACTGTGAGCAGCCCGAGAAGGCCAAGGCCCATGACCACCACTCGTTCGCCGAGCGTCGGCGAAGCGAGGCGTACACCTTGCAGTGCGATCGAGCCGAGCGTAACGAAGCTCGCGTCCTCATCGTCGATGCCTGCGGGAATGGCCGCGGTGAGATGCTTCGGCACCGCATTGAACTCGGCGTGATTGGCTTGTCCTGCGCCCGCGCATGCAATGCGATCACCGACGGCATAGGCGCCACCGCGTCGTCCGATGTCGACCACCTCGCCGGCGAGGCTGTATCCCAAGGGAATCGGCGTATCCAGTTTGGCGAACACTTTCTCGATCGTCGGCCGTAGGCCGTCGCGTCCGACATTCTGCAACACGCGACGCACGAGGTCCGGACGCGCGATCGCCTTGCCGACAAGCGATGCCTTGGCGAGATCGATCAACTGCTTTTCCGTGCCGGAGCTGATCAGCGACACTCTGGTCGCGACGAGCACGCCACCTTCGATCGCCCTCGGCGCTGGAACTTCGGCGACCCGCAATTCGCCGGTTCGGTAGTTCTGTTCGACCTGCTTCACGAGATCTCCGCTGCTTCTACTCGTCCGCCGAATGCGAAACGACGCTCAACTCCGTCGTGACTTCGTCTTCGGCCTCGAGTTTGACGCGCAATCGCGTCGTGTCGAACTCCAGACCCATATCCGGCCACCAGACCGCAGGCTCGATTTCGATCGGCCTGGAACAGCTCATTCGGATCGCCACCGCGCCGCGCGTTATCGACGCGACGGCGCCGGCGATTTCGACCTGCGCGTCCGGATGCAACAGGAAACCAATGCTTGCCACTCGCTTCGTGCGACCTTCGATTCGATCCGTGATTGTTATTCGGCTCGGTTCGACGGCGAACCTGCGAATGTGGATGGGCGCCTGCGCCAATCGTGCAAAACCGTCGTGCTCTCCCGTGAGCATGAAGCCATCGTCAGTCCGGCTGTAGGAGAGGATGGCGACTTCAGGCCGTCGTCCGCAACGGAACGAACCAAAAAATTCGGCCTGATCCGCGCCGTCGAAACACAATGTGTTGTGGCTCGCCGCCGTCCGAGAAATTTCGCGCCGCTCGCCGGTGACATATTCGAACACACCCTGATCGACGACGATACGCGCGCCGCCGACCGACCATTCGAAGCTCGCTACGTCGCCATGCGCATGTGCGGGCAAATCGTCTGGACCGATGCGGCCGCAATCGGCGAGAAAATAGCTTTCCGCGCTGCGTAACCCGAAGTAGCCGGCGTCTCGAAAAGCAAAGACATCGCGGGACGACGGCCGTCCACCGAACAGCTTTTCGTAGACAGCCAGGCATTCGCCCGGCGCATAGGCCATCGACAGGCCCGCGTCGTTGAACAATGCGACCGAGCCGTCCGGATGTGTAAGATCTGCGACGACTTGGGCCATGTGGTGTAGAGCATCGTCGAGCTCGCCGTTCAACGGATCGCTGCCGAGCGCATGTCGGCACTCGAGCAGATCGGCAAAGACCTGGCAGTGGTAGGATGGCGAACGCTCATAATGCATCCCATCCGGCAGGATCTGGGAACGTAATTCCCGCCGTAGCAAACGCAAGCCGCACGCGCGCCAGCGATCCGCGTCGCGACCCGTGAAGAAAGCGGACGCCCAGATCAGCGCTTTGATGTTCTTTATGAGGTGATTTCCACCGATGTCAGTCTCGAGATTGGCTTCCAGAAATCGCAATTGTCTGGCGAGCGAAGCGATCATCATCGCGCTCTCGTCGACGGTCTGACGCGCGCCGCGGGTGGTCGCTTGCTGCATCCAGACGACGACGCGCAACGAAAGCGCATAGCTGTTCCAGCTGTCCTTCCAATAGTCGCGCGCATAGGGAGGATTGGCGTTCGTCCACTGGCTGACGAGATCGAAGAACAGCTCGTCGTCGACGTCCTCCAGATACTCCATGTAATGGAGATTCATTCGCCAGAGCTGGCCGCCTCGATCGCTGCGACGCATTCGCCAGTCGACGATGGCCGGGGACGCATGCGACAGGCGAAGAAAGGTGAAGCACAAGGATCGGCCGATCCGCGCGACCATTCCTCGCCTCGGCTCGAAAAGAGGCGTCGGCGGCTTATCGGCGAGCGGCGGCGCTGTGGCCGGGAGCGGCGCCGACAGTCCGACATGAGCGACGCGTCGTCTCAAATCGAGCTCCAAGCGGCGCGCCAATTTGGCGAGCGGCACGTTCCGCCCGAAGGCGATCGCCCGCGCCATCTTGTGCAAAGCTCCTTCTTTCATCGGCGGGCCAGCGTCTCGAGTTGCACGGCGACTCGGCGCTGCGCCGTTTCGGCTCCGATCGTTTCCGACAGAACATCTAAATAGCGCGCCGCGAGCATTGCCCGATCGTAATGCTCGCGCACATGCGCGCAGCCTGAGGCGCCGAGCCGAGCAACGAGATTGCGATCATCGGCGAGCCGCAAGACTGCAGCGGCCAGCTCATTCGCGCTCTGCGGGGTGATCGCAATTCCTGCTAGGGCCTCCTCGAGCAATTTACGCGCTTCTCCCTCCACGCCGAGAACAATCGGACGGCGCATAGCCATGGCTTCGAACATTTTGGAAGGCAGCACGGTCTTGAATAGATCGTCTCGGCGCAGAAGGATGAGGCTGACATCCGTCGCCGCCCATATGCCCGGCATGGTCTCCTTCGGCTGCTGCTCGAGCATCACGACATTGTCGAGCCGCCTCTCTTCCTTCAGGCGGAGAAGCCGTGGTCGTTCCGCCCCTTCGCCGACGAGGAGGAAAATAATGCCCGTCGTCCCTCGCAGCAGCTCGGCCGCCTCCAGGATCGTGTCGAGACCGTGCGCCATGCCGTGCGTTCCGACATAGGCCGCGACGAATTGGCCTGACAAGCCGAGCCGCTCTTTCGCCGCGAGTACGTCGTCGCTCGCGTTGAAACGATCGAGGTCGGCGCCATTCTTGATCACCGTTATCTTTTCCGGCGCGCCGCCACGCGCGGCGATGTGAGACATGAAGGAGTCCGTCACGGAGACGATCCTATCGGCCCGACGGTAGGCCAGCGCCTCGAGCTGCTCGAGACAGTGAATGAGGAATCCATTGCGCATCGCGCCGACTGTCACAATGCTCTCCGGCCACAGGTCGCGTATCTCGAGCACCCAGGGTGTCCGCTTCAACGCACGAGCGACGAGGCCGACGAGGCCGCAAAAAAATTGCGGTGAAGTCGATATGACGACATCCGGGCGCTGGAGCCAGACGAACGCCACGCTCGCCGATAGTGCGTAAGAGAGGTAGTTCAACGTCCGACGCAGGAAACCTTCATTGGCGGCGATGAGCGTGAACACGCGCACCACGCGTACGCCGTCGATCATCTCCGTCTGATAGAGCCGATTGACATATCCGGGATAAACCTTGCCGCGCGGATGGTTCGGCGCGCAGGTGACGACGATGACCTCGTGCCCAGCGCGCGCCCAAACGCGGGCATGCTCTGCGGTTCTGGAGGCTGGCGCGTTTACCTCGGGCGGGTAGTAGTGCGTAAAAAAGACGATCCGCACGATCAGCTCATTTCCTCGTCAAGCAGGTAGAGGCAAGCGCTCGTGAGCGAGAAACGCGTCTATCTCCTCTGCGATGCGTTCAGCCGCGCGCCCGTCCCACAAGGGTGGGATACGACCTTTCTTGCCGCCATTGTCGAGGATATCGTCGACCGCGGCATTCAGCTCATCGAGCGTGGCGACGAGTAGATTTGTGCCCTGCTCGATGGTGATCGGCCGCTCGGTGCTATTTCGCACCGTGAGACAAGGGGTTCCTAGAGCCGTCGTCTCCTCCTGAACGCCGCCGCTGTCGGTGACGACGAAGCGCGCTTCGCGCATGAGCCCGATCGCGCGCAGATAGCTGAGCGGTGGGGCGACGATGATGGGAGAGGAGCGTAGAAATCCGCCGAGATCAGCGCTCTCGATCATCGAGCCCGTGCGCGGATGCAGAGGAAACACGAGCGGAATCTTTTGCGCGATCCTGGCCAGAGCCTCGAGAAGCAATGCGAGCTTGTCCGGATCGTCGACATTGGACGGACGATGCAGTGTGACCAGCGCGAAGCCGCGGCTTGCCACATCTTCGGCGATCGCGGGCGCCACGCCGATTTCCGTGAGAGTCTCACGCGCGGGCGCCGCACGATGTAGGCACGCATGCAATGTATCGATCATCACATTTCCGACGAAGACGATGCGTCCCGGAGAAACGCCTTCTCCGATCAAATTATCGACGGCGGAATGTTCGGTCGTGAAAAGGAGATCGGAGAGCCGATCTGTGATGAGACGATTGATCTCCTCTGGCATAGAGCGATCCTTGCTGCGTAGCCCGGCTTCGACATGAGCGATCGGAATGCGCAGCTTAGCGGCGACGAGCGCGGAGGCGACCGTCGAGTTGACGTCGCCGACTACGAGCAGGAGATCTGGCGTTTTATTCGACAGCTCGGACTCCATTCCCAACATGATGCGGGCCGTCTGCTCCGTGCCGGTTCCGGACCCCACTTCGAGATTTACATCCGGCAATGGAATGCCGAGTTCGTCGAAAAACACGGCGTTCATGGCGACATCGTAATGTTGCCCCGTATGGATGAGCCGCGCCACGAGGCCCTTGCGCGCCGAGATGGCGCGTATGATAGGCGCGATCTTCACGAAATTGGGGCGCGCGCCGACAACGCAGGCGATCGTTCGCGGCTCGAGTTCCAACATGGCTATTCCATCTCTGAATCGGCGCGACGCGCAGATGGCGAATGCTGTCCGCGTCACGCCAGGACGACATTGGCGCTCGTCACGCCCCCGCGCCGACATGCGTTTCGCGTATCGACGATCAATTTTGCATGAGAGGCGAGAACGGCGTAATCGACATCGTCGTGGTCGGTCGCGATCAGGACCGCGTCATAGCCGCCGATCTGCACAGGATCCCAGATTTCGGACCTACGCCCGGCCAAAGATTTGTGCTCACGCGTTTCCGGGATCATATTGACGTAAGGATCATAGAAACGCACCTCCGCTCCACGCGCTTCGAGCAATTCGATGAGTCGCAGCGACGGGCTTTCTCGGATGTCGTCGACGTTCTTCTTATAGGCGACGCCGAGCACCAAAATGCGCGACTTGTTCAGGCCGCGCCCGCGAGTGGCGTCGAGAGCCCGCGCCAGCTCATTGACGACATGCTGCGGCATGCTGGAATTGATCTCTCCGGCCAGTTCGATAAAGCGCGTCACGACGCCATATTCGCGCGCTTTCCAGGTGAGATAGAAAGGATCTATCGGAATGCAATGTCCGCCCAGCCCTGGCCCGGGATAGAATGGCATATATCCGAAAGGCTTCGATTTCGCGGCCTCGATCACTTCCCATACGTCGATGCCCATTGCGCCGTAGACCAGCTTCAGCTCGTTGACGAGCGCGATATTGACAGCGCGGAAGATGTTTTCGGTCAGCTTGACGGCCTCGGCAGTTGCGCTCGAGGAGACCTCGACGGTCCTCGGGACGAATTGCTCATAGAGCGCGACGGCCAATCTGCGCGCGTCGGCGCTGTCGGCGCCGACGACCTTCGGGATGCGCGACGTCGAAAATTCCAGATTGCCCGGATCCTCTCGCTCGGGCGAGAAGGCGAGATAAAAGTCTCTGTCGCATGAGAGTCCGCTGGTTTCCAGGATCGGCCGCAGCACTTCATAGGTCGTTCCGGGATAGGTGGTGGACTCCAATATGATCAATTGGCCAGGTCTCAAACGGGACGCGATCTGCTCTCCCGTCGCGACGACGAAGGAGAGGTCCGGGCCGAGATGAGCGTCGAGCGGGGTCGGCACGCAGATCAGCAGGGCGTCCGCTTCGGAAAGGCGATCGAAATTGGTTGTCGCCTCGATCAGATTCTGTTTCACGAGCGGGCGAATGCGATTGTCCGAAATATGCTTGAGGTAGCTTTTTCCCTTCGCCAGCGCCTCGGGCTTCATGGGATCGACGTCGAACCCCAGCACACGCGATCCGACTTCAGCGGCAGCGATGCAGATCGGCAGACCGACATAGCCTAGTCCGATCACGCCGATCAGCGCGTGCCTGCGCCTCAGACGTTCTTCGAGAGCATCGATAGGCGCGCGCTGTTGCATTTTCGTGGTTAGCATCATGCCGTCCATCGCGGTTAAAGGTGAGGTCGTGAAACGGTTTTTGGCCTTTGGGAAAATTCGAGAGAGGCTCGAATGCGGCGCAGAATGTGACGAGAGACGTTCGTTTGCCCCACGCTACCGCACTTCGGGTGAACCGCTTCACCCGACGCTCGATTTTGTCGTCACCCCGCCGAACGAAGGCGCAGTCGCGCTTATCGTCTCGCGCAACGTGAGGCCATGCGACCCTTCACAGGGTAGAGAAAGCCAAGGGCGCCGAGTCGCGCGCTGTTCTCGCGTCGCGTGGAGCAACGAGACGGATTCGAGCTGATCGGCGATCAGCAGCCGCCGGAACGTCACCGGCCATCGGACGTCCGATTGCAGTCAATGTCGCAGCGAAAAATTCGAACGAAGCGAGGATCGCCAGAAAGATGTGAGAACCGACGAAATCGATCGCGCGCCCGACGGGCGGCAGGTCGGCCGGTTCGGCGTCGCTGAAGGAGACAGCGGATATGTGCCGCTTCAACAAAGCGATTTGCGCTCGCGGCGCGCGCTCGCGGGAGCGGATGATAAAGCGCGCTTGGACAGCACAAGCCAATGTCGCGTCTGCGATCCCGAAATTGTCTCTCGAGAGAGCGACCGCCTGGATGGCGACGAGAGCAAGCTCGATGAACAGCGAACGAGATTGACGCATCAATGCCGCCTCGAATCTAAATTCAAATGCGCGCGAACGAAATTATTTGCGAGGCAAGCTCGCGGATCGAATGGTTCAAGTAGCGTCTGTTCTGGAGCCGGTTATAGGGCACAATCGGCCTTGGCGCTCGTTGGATAAATTACCGAACTCGCCTCATTCATGACGACGGCGTTACGAGGCCGGCGTGTAGCGTAGAGCGCTGAAACGGCGTCGGATGCAGTTGCTTACATCAACTCTTCCCACCTTTGCGTTTCCAGTCGTCCAAGGCAAAAAGCGTTGCAGCCGCTTTCGATGTCGACAGATTTCGTCGGACGGCGACGTCATACCGCTCGCCATCGCGGTGCGCCGGCTCGGCGTCGCGTGGACGCGAGCGCTTCCCGTTCGAGCGGGATCGTTCCAGCGGTCAGAATCCGCTCCAAAGGAAAAGTTGGTCTCGAGAATTCTGTCGAAAATTCGATACGCTGGAAATGCAATCGAACCGATTGCGGCGCGTGCCCGAACTCCTTGATCGCTCACGACTTCGACAGGATCCGTCGTCAGTGGGGCCTGAAGCCCTTGCGATTCTCCGGCGTTCGATCGGGCAGTTGTCGCCAAATCCATGCCGCCGCAGCCCATGATATCTGCGCGGCGGCGACACCCGCAGCGCTCGCCAGCGCATCATAGAGACTCGGGGAGCGATTTGGAACATACGCCTGCAACAGTTCGAAAACGCCGCTGGCGGCTGCGAGGCCGAGGCAAATCAGTAGCCGCTGGCGCCTAGAGACGTAGCCGAGAGCCACACAAAAACTAACTGCCGCATAGATCGAGAAATGTTCGGCTCGGCCCGGCAATTCGGTGTGCGGCCGCAGAGAGCCGGGAATGAGTGACAGCGCCGCGATTGCGAGCGTCCCAATGAATACAAATATCCGCGCCAAGGCGCACGGCGCCCCGGCAGATGCGTTCTCCCCGTCGTTCTCTCTATCGCCGACGTCGTATCGTGTGGATCGACGCATCACCTCGTGTCGTCCGGTTCGCGATTCGACCGCGCCAGGCGCTCTCGGACGATCGCGACAGGTCGCGGCGTGGTGGGTAGGCGCAATTTCGGGGACTCCAACCTCAGATGATCGATGTGATGTCTGGTCTGCGCCGTCTCGTCAAGGCTTTGAGACCTATGCTTGGGTTCGCGAGCACTGTCTTGTTCTCGGCCTATGAGGTCGATGCGTTGCCCACTTGGCCGGCGCTGAAAAGGAAGCGAACGAGACAACGAGACCGCGCATGGCCAGATAGATATTGGTCGTCAGGCGGTCGCGCGAGCGCCTCGCCGCTGGCGGACTATCAGGAATTTCGTGTGCGGGGCTGAATTCCCGTCATGTCGAGACGAAGGGATCGTCGAGATGATGGCAAATTGATTTTTCGCCTCGCACCATTCTCGCGGCGGAACTGTCGCGAAATATCTGCGGCGGAACCTTCGAGTATGATCGTTGGAAACGCTCACCAACGAGTCATCACATGATCGCCTCGACTTGCTTTTCGACGCTACCGCACTTCGGGTGAGTGATCACTCTGCCCATCATGGATCGCGAGACACGCGCCTAACTAGCCGGCGAGACGACATAGCGCGGCGAACGTCGACCGATCTATCCGGTCGTGTTCGTACGGCTGGGAAGATTCCGATGGGGTTGTCCAGCGGATACATGGGTAACAGACCTAACCGGATACATGGGTGACAGTTTTTGGGGTGTCCCGAGGTTGCGGCGGATCGGCGTCGGCGCGCGCGCCGATGGCGATCCGCCGCAACCTCGGCGTGTGTTGGTCGATCACGCAGAGCGGATGATCGAAGAAGCGGACGAGGAACTCGCCGCTCTCCGTCTCCTCCACAGCGACCGCTTCGCCGATCAGCGCCTCCGAGACGAACACCGTCTCGCCGCGCCATTTGATCTCGCCGTTCGACCGCACCTGCCTCACCGCCGCCTCCGCCGGATACTCCGGCTCGGGTAGACGATCCGGCAGGCGGCGCTCCGACGCCGTGTAGAGGCTCGACGGCGTCTTCTGGCCCAGAGCTTCGTGCGGACGCTCCTCGTTGTAGTCGCGCAGAAACCGCGCAAAGCGCGCCGCCTGCTCCGCCAAATCCGGCGAAGGCGGACGCATCGCCTCCAGCAGCGTCAGATGAAACCGCTCGTGCCTTCCGTTCTGCTGCGGTTGGCCAGGATCGATCCGCTCGTGCCGGATGCCCAGCTTGATCCACCATGCCGATAGAGCCGTCAGCCCGCACACCCCCGCCGATGCGAAAGGCGGCCCATTGTCCGAACGGATCGCCGTCGGCAGGCCGAATTCCGCGAAGGTCCGCTCGAAGGCCGGCCGCGCTTCCTCCGCGCGCGTGCTCTGCGTCGCCGAAAGCCCGAGCAGAAAGCGGCTGAAGCCGTCGGTGATCGTCAGCGGCTCCACCCGCGAGCCGTCGCCGAGCCGGATCCAGCCCTTGTGGTCCACGCCCCACACATGATTGGCGCGCTCCGGCGTCGTCAGCTCGTAGAGCCGCGGCGGACCGCGCCGGCGAAAGCGCCGCCCGCCCACAAGGCCCGCTCGCTTCAATATCTCGCCCGCCGTCGACGCCGACGGCCACTCCAGCGTCGGCTCCCGCGCCGAAAGCTTGGCGATGATCTTGCGCGGTCCCCAGCTCGGACGATCTTGCCGCAGCGCGACAATCTGCTCCGCCAGCGCCGTCGGCGTCGCTCGACCGTGGCGATACGGAGCCCGCGAGCGTTCCGAAAGCCCGGCCGCCCCTTCCACGCAATACCGCTCCAGCCATTTATAGCCCGTCTTGCGGCTGATCTCGTATCGCTCGCAAAGCTCCGTCATCGTCCACAACCCAGAATGGCTCTCCGACACGAACCGAAGCCGTTCGTCCATTGCGCAGTTCTCTCGCCAAGGCATCGGCTGGCCCTCCCAGCCGAGAGAAAACTGTCACCCTTCTTTCCGGTCCGTTTTGTCACCCTTCTATCCGGGCTGGACAGGTAGCTGCGCTAGGGCCTGTTGGGATTCAGGATTCCTATTTTTAGCTTGGCGTGATTCAAGCTTTGGATGGATCGATTCGCATTGACGGACGCCCAATGGGCGAAGATGGAGCCGCTTTGCCTCGGCAAGGCCAGTGATCCCGGCCGCAGCGGCAGGGACAACCGCCTCTTCGTGGAGGCAGTGTTGTGGATCGCGCGCACAGGAAGTCCCTGGCGCGATCTGCCAGCGCTTTTCGGCAACTGGAGCACCGCATACACGCGTTTTCGTGACTGGGTGAAGGCTGATGTCTGGCAGCGAATATTCGACGCTGTCTCTGATGAGCCCGACATGGAATATGTGATGGTCGATGCGACGATCGTGAAGGTCCACCGCCACGGTCAGGGCGCAAAAGGGGGACTTCGAGCCAGGCCATAGGCAAATCCCGAGGCGGCGTGACCACGAAAATTCTGGCGCTCACCGATGCGCTCGGCAATCTCGTGCGCTTTCGTCTGATGCCGGGGCAGCGTTTCGACGCCGTCGATGTGCCGCCGTTGATCGAAGGATTGTCTTTCGCCGCGCTGATCGCCGACAAGGCCTTCGACAGCAACGCCATTATCGCCGACCTCGACGCTAAGGTCGTGATTTCACAACACCCGCGCCGCAGTCAGCCGCGCAAAATCGATCTGGAAATATATAAATGGCGGCATCTGATCGAAAATTTCTTCGGCAAGCTCAAAGAGTTCAAACGCATCGCGATGCGAGCCGACAAGACAGATCAGAGCTTCTGCGCCATGATCCATCTCGCTGCCGCCGTGATAAGCTCACGCCGAATCCCAACAGGCCCTAGGAAGAAGGACGAGGTCCGTCGACGTATCGTCAATCGGAAGGACCGTTGCGCGGCGCTCGCGGGCGCAACAGCGGGTCGACAGGATCATCGATGGGCGGGGAATCGTCGTTGAGAAGGGCGATCACGGGCGAAACTGCGCAAGGCGGGACCGTGTCGATGACGGCGCTTTATCATTCAAAACGGCGCAATAAGCGCCGCGCTCGTCAGGCTTGTATCATGTCCGATAATCCGCTCGAATCCTCAACCGAGGTCTCCTGCAGGAGCCTTGCGATCATTACCTCGAAGGCGCGCGGAGGGCGAATCGGATTTTGCGGCGAATTGTCGAGCTTCATATCCCTCATCGTCAAATGCCGGGCCTCGGCGGCTACAAGCCGATTTTTGTGGGATTCATTTCAGGAACGGGCTCATGCCGAAAGCGGTTTGCCGAGGGGCGGCCGAAATCAAAAACTCGACGTGTGAGCGAACTGCCCGGAGCTTTCAACGTCCCCGCTTTCAAGAGGGTCCGGGAATCGGCGTTCAAGCAGTGAGGTTTTCAACCTGCCAGGCGAAAACTGCCTCTCGACTTGTGCCCCATGCCGGGCTATGACGAATAGCGTCTGATTAAATATTTGCAGTTACTCGACGCGAAACGGGACGGCCCCGCTTGGAAAAAGGTCGTAGGACCCCACTCTGCAAGCTGATCTCGCGCGCCGCGCTCGGCGGAGCCATTTGGCGCGGGCGCAATGGATGACCGAGTATGGCTATCGTCATTTCCTTCGCGGTGGCGTGTTAAATCAGGGCACTTGGGAGCTCGAGCTCATCGCAGCCATTTCTTGCAGTTCAGGCGTCTTTGTCCCCTGCCCTTCTCAGAGGCTCCGACGCTGGCTCCCAAGTCTGTCGGCCCCATCTTCTTGCCGAATCTTGCCCGACCCGACGGCTTCGGAGGCCCTTCTGTCGATCTCGAGGGGCTCATGGCGTATCCCTGTCGGCGCAGGCCACCTCGTTCGCACGTGATTTTGCGGGCTACGTTTTTGACGAGGTGAACATTCATCTGCGCTGATCTGCCCCATCGAGGCCCGCTTTTAGCCACCGAGTTGCACGCGGACAACTAAAGGGCTGCGCACTGGCGGAATTCGATCGAGCGACATCGTCGCCAAAGGCGGCAAAGCAAATGCGTGCATTCTCTCGACGTGAAGCTTCGAAAGGCTTGGGTCACCGCGGCGTCGAGCGCATCGTCTGCCGGAGCCGCGACGCGCCCGAGAGCTGATTCGATCTTCGCGAAGAATTTCTCGATCGGATGGAAGTCCGGCGAATAAGGCGGCGGAACATAAAGGGCCTTCGAGCCTGTCGCTTCGATCGTTTCCGGAACGCTCATGATTTGGCGAGCGCGGATATTATCCATAAGCGATCTCTTTCGCGGAGAGCGTCGGCGTTCCCCAATCGGGCCGACGCTTGGCGGCTCTCCCCGTCCAGCGCACGGCTTCGACACCGCATCAAATTCCTCTCGACGATGAAAGCGCGTTTTCCTGGGTCGAGATCGAGCTGTCCCCGAAGCATTCGTCTCGGGCAGAGGCGACATTTTCCTTGTCTGCTCCGAGGATGGCCTGTCTTCTTTTTGCGCGTGATCCCATGCGCGGGACGAACCGCCAGACGCCCCTAGCCAGCGCCGACGCTCCCCTGAGCGTCTCGCTCAACTCCATGATCGTGACGTCGGGCTTTTCCTCTCTCTGCGCGAGGATGCCTTTGGCATGCGGGGGCAATCGGCTATCCTGTCGCGACCCGTGAGAGTCTCTAGCGTAGGGACTTAAGTTGCACGCGTGCAACTGCCGAGGCCGGGATGGTGCCCGAGCACGCTCCCCACACGGCTGGCCGGAGCAGTTCTCGATGACCTCGCCGAGTTGTCAGTGTGCAACTGAACGAGTGATCAGCGTGTTGGCGCTCACAGCGTTGCATGTGGCAACCGCAGCGGCAATGTCTCGTTAAACAAAAAAACCTTGCGGCTCAAAGCGAATCGGGCCTTACTCCCGATCAGCGCATTTTTGGGCTAGCAGCTATTATTTCCACAGATGCAGGGAATGCGAATGCCGACGTCGACTATATGCCAGGAGCGCGGTCTCAATGACCTGCGGGCGCTGATCAACGCCGACGCGGCAGAATTGTCCATGCGTCTTCGCGCACAGCAGATTCGCGACTTCCCTCCCTCGGCTCAGAAGACGATTCGTCGATTTTCTCCCTCGGAGGCGGCAAAGTTCATCGGCATCCACGAAGGATATTTGCGCCAACTCGTCGCGGAAGGAAAGGGGCCGCCCGTTCAACCGAATAATCGTCGCACCTATTCGATCGAAGACATCGACGCTCTGCGGGCCGAGCTCGACCGCAGCGGCAAAGGGGCGCGGCGGTATGTGCCTCATCGGAAGGGCCGTGAGGCGTTGCAAATTATTTCGGTCATGAATTTCAAGGGTGGAAGCGGCAAGACGACGACGGCTGCGCATCTCGCTCAATTTCTAGCGTTTCGTGGGTATCGGGTATTGGCGGTCGATCTGGACCCGCAGGCGAGTCTCTCGACATTTTTCGGCCATCAGCCAGAACTCGACGTCGGCGAAAGCGAGACGATTTACGGAGCCATTCGCTACGATTCCAATCGGCGAGAAATGGCCGAAATTGTCCGCGCGACGTACATACCAAATCTGCATGTCGTTCCCGGTCAGTTGGAGCTCATGGAATTCGAGCATGAGACGCCAAAGGAATTGATGGAGCGGCGAGGAGCAGGCTCTCTCTTTTTCGCAAGAATAGGAGAGGCGCTTTCACAGGTGAGCTTTGCTTACGATGTGGTCGTGATCGACTGTCCGCCGCAGCTCGGTTTTCTGACTCTCTCTGCGCTCTGCGCGGCGACGGCGGTCTTGATAACGGTGCATCCGCAGATGCTCGACGTGATGTCGATGTCGCAATTTCTGAACATGACCGGGAGCTTGCTCGACGTTGTCGCCAATGCTGGAGGCGCGACTCAATATGATTGGATGCGATATCTCGTGACGCGCTACGAGCCGAGCGATGGCCCCCAGACCACAATGGTCGGGCTCATGCGTTCGATCTTCGGCTCCCGAGTCCTGACCCACCCGATGGTGAAAAGCACAGCGATCGCCGACGCCGGTCTGACGAAGCAGACGCTCTACGAGGTGGAGCGTCAACAGTTCACGCGCGGCACTTACGACCGCGCTGTCGAGGCCTTGGATCTCGTCAATGGCGAAATCGAAAGTCTCTTACGTCAGGCGTGGGGGAGGCACTGACAATGGCGCGGAAAATCAGCTTCGATGCTCCTTCGGACGACGCCCGGACGCACGAATCGGAGACCCGCAACGCGCCTTCGCATCCGGCTCGTCCGCTTCTCGGCTTGGAGCGCCCCATCAAGCAGTCCAGCGCTCTCGGCGCCATCTCACAGTCTCTAGGGACATCTCTGAGCGGGTGAAACGAGCCGAAGAGATCGAACAGAAGCTCGTCGAGGGTCGAACAGTCGTCGAAATCGACACGGCCCTCATCGACGCTTCCTTCGTGCCGGATCGCATGGAGTCCACTCTGGAGCAAAACGCCGCGTTTCGAGAGATGATCCGCGAGCACGGGCAAAATGTCCCGATTCTCGTTCGCCCAAAGGCGCCCGATCGGTTCGAGGTTGCGTTCGGGCATCGCAGATTGCGCGCCGCGCGCGAGCTCGGGATCAAAGTTCGCGCGGTCGTGAGAGAGCTGACCGACGAGCAACTGGTCGTCGCTCAGGGACAGGAAAACAGCGGGCGGACCGATCTTACGTTCATCGAGCGCGCCCGCTTTGCGGAGCGCCTCGAGCATCGGAAATTCTCGCGCGAGATCATAATGGCGGCCCTCAATGTCGACAAAGCGGCGCTCTCTCGCCTCATCGCCATTGCGACGCGGGTTCCCGGATCGGTGATCGATGCGATCGGGCCGGCTCCTGGATTTGGCCGCGTTCGGTGGCAGGAACTGACGGAACTTCTCGAAGAGGGGGACAATCGCGCGCGCGCGCGAGCCATAACGGAAGAGACCTCGTTTCGAGAATTGGACACCGATAAGCGTTTCGAAACGCTCTACAGCCGGCTGCGAGTCAAGGAAATGCGCAGTCGAGCGGAAGCCTGGAGTGCGGAGGACGGGACTCGCGCCGCCCGCATCATGCGCTCGGGTAAGAGACTGACACTCACTTTCGACGATCGTGTCGTCCCACAGTTCGGGGATTTTGTCAGGGAGCGATTGCAACTCCTCTATGAGGAGTACAAGGCAGGCGCAGGCCGAACGAGCTGAGTCTATTCGCGCTGCGTATCCGGCGCGGTCCAACGCGTTCATGAAACCAGATTGGAGATCTCGCAAAAGAAAAAGGCCCCCGTCACGTCGCCGTTCCGGAAGCCCCTTCTTTGTGTTGGCGCTCGAAGAATCACACTTCCGCGAATCACTGTCAAGCATTTTGGCGCCGTTTCGGCGAGCGGATTTCTTTTGCCTGAACGAGGCAAAGGATCATGCAAACACGTCCAACGACGCCCTTCGGGCGGCGGCCGTTGTCGCTCGCCATGGTGGCGAGCCAGACCGCGACCGAGGACTTCGCCGCAAAGCCCGGCGCATCGGAAACCGTCGTCCACAAATGGCGACTGTTTCGGGCGCTCACCGAAGCCAAAGAGCCGCTCGGCGTCACCGAGCGCGCGCTATCCGTATTGCACGCCCTGCTGAGCTTCCATCAGGAGACGGCTCTCACTTTGCCGGGGAACGATTCGACGTCTGCCGAAGCGAGCTCCGCCAACGCCGGCATCGTCGTGTTTCCCTCCAACAAGGAGCTGTCGATCCGCGCTCATGGCATGGCGCCGGCGACTCTGCGGCGACACCTCGCCTGCCTCGTCGACGCCGGCTTGATTATCCGCCGAGACTCCCCGAACGGCAAACGTTTCGCCCGAAAAGGGCAGGGGGGAGCCATAGAGGACGCTTTCGGCTTCAACCTCGCGCCGCTCGTGGCGCGCTCGAGCGAAATCGAGAACCTCGCCGAGGAGGTGCGGGCCGAGAACCGCGTGATCGCGCTGTTGCGGGAAAAGATCACGCTCACCCGACGCGACATCGGCAAGATGATTGAGACCGGATTGGAGGAGGGCGTTTCGGGCGACTGGGACGGCGCGCACCAACGCTATGCAGCGCTTTCCGCTCGGTATGGGCGTGGGCTTTCACGCGGCGATCTGGAGGCTTTGGCGGGCGAGCTCGCTGCGCTGGCGGCCGAAACCCACAAGCTATTGGAAGCACACATAAAAATTCAAAATATAAGCGGCAATGAGTCTCAAACTGAGCGTCACATACAGAATCAAATCACAAACTTTTCTGATCTTGAACCTGGCCTTCCAGAAGACAGGGCCGATCCGTCCGAGCCAAATCTCGAAAAGGGCGGGGGACCGATCGATCGTAGGTCTGGAGGATCCTCGGATCCGTCTCGAACTGTCGATTCCAAACCGCCGCTTCGAACCTATCCTCTCGGCATGGTGCTGGACGCATGTCCCGATATCGTCGATTACGCCATGGGCGGTGAAATTTCCTCGTGGCGGGATTTGGCGAGCACCGCAGTGACGGTGCGCTCTGCGCTCGGCGTTTCGCCTGACGCCTGGGCGCAGGCCTTGGACGTTTTGGGAGAGCATGACGCATCGATCGTCATCGCCGCGATCCTGCAACGCGGCGATGAGATCAAGAGCGCCGGCGGCTATCTGCGCGTCCTGACCGAAAAGGCGAGGGCAGGGGAGTTCTCGCTCGGGCCGGTGCTGATGGCCCTGTTGCGTGGCAAGGCCGCAAAGGCGGCGCGAGAACGTAAGAGGACGGGGTGATGCAGGATGGGTTTTCGGACGAGCCTCGACAGTCCGCTAGATCACGACGCTTCGGCGCTGAGCAGCCGGAGTTTTTCCGCGCGGTCGAGCAGGCTTTTGACGGAGGAGGGGAACCAGCGGGTTCCGCCGCTCGGCATGCGCTCATACATGGCCTCGAGCTGCGCCCCGATTTGGGCAAGAGTCAGATTGGGGCAGGTCGGGCTCGATCAAGCCCTCGGCGACGAAGCATTTGACCGCGCGTTTCAGGCGCTCGACGGTCTATTGGGGCAGGGACCAACCATCAAACATGACTCCTGATGATGGCCATCCCTTCACACTTTCATATAACAGCCCAAGCCCTGTATCGCCTTCGTCCAGTCAACTCGCGAAGGTTCGATGAGAGTTCGTCTATCATCGTGGTCGCGGCTTGCTGCGACATTCGGAGTTCTTTGGCGACGAAAGGGACGGTGACGACCGGCGACGCCAGACACAGGTCAACGAGCCGCGGCAGCCTTGAATTCGTTCTGCGGTCTTTGCATTTTCTGAGCAGGAGCTCGCGTGCGAGCGTCAATCTGTCGAGTTCCTTCGAATCCGCCTTGGCCATGAGTTCGACCGCGTGTGCGAACGCCATGAGTCGTGATCCATAATCACTTTGACGACTCGTCCGATATTTGGTGTGACGAAATCCCGCATGCAGCGCTGATAGATGATGCAGCGTTTTCCCCCGGCGCCGTAGCAAGGTCGCGACGAGCAAGGGCCCGAGCCATGGGCTATGCTGAAGAGGTTCGATCTCTTCCCAAGCATCAAGCGCGACGCCTGCGGCCATCAACGGCGGAAGATTGGCTGTCTCGCCCAGACGCGCTCGCCACTCGGTGAGTCGGGCCTCCTCGTCCCAATCATCGTCGTAGACCAAACCAGAGTCGTCCCGTTTCCGCTGGGCCGGCTCGATGCACTCTGTCAAACGCGACGTTCGCGCCAGTAGTTTGTCGATCTCATCGAATTCCCCCGTTGAAGATCGCTCCCCGTTCTCGAACTCATCCTCCGCCGCATCTTCGTCCTCGATGGCGGCCGAGTTGGACGCGGTCGCCTCGAAGGGAATGCTGTGCGGTCGCGACACGCCACGCAGACTGGCGAGTCCTTCGATCGTCAGCGCCCATCCCGGTTCGCGATCGGCGATGCGACGGCGCGCGAGCAGAACGGCATGAGCCCGCACGAGTTGGTGCGTCGGAGTGTGCGTGTCCGTCCCGGCGTCATGAAGGACGAGATCCTCGAGCTGCACAAATTCGCCGGCGCGCCACAAGGCGGCGCAGGCGTCGTGGAAATGCGCGCGAAGAATAAACGCCTCGGCGACGGGATTGGACCGAAGCCGCTCGTCGAACCGCGCCAAGGCATCCGACGCATTCTCGAAGGGCATTTGGAGGCGAACCGATGCATTAGAGTTGGGAAGATCGAAATTCATTTTCTTTCTGTCCGAATCGGTCACTATTTCAAGCTAACTCAACTTTAAATTGTTTGATAGTGAATGCTTTTTCGGCCACTGGCCCTAATTTCGGATCACGTCGCCGCGGCCGCCGAATTCAAGCCTCGGGACGGCTCCGAAAGCGCGTTTTCGGCTAGCAAACCGACGAAAAGGGCTATTTTTCGGCCTTTCGCTGCTCGCCACCAATGTGGCGGCGGCGAACTTTGGCCTTTGGATGCGTTTTTAAACGGTCGATTTGTAAGGCCTTATAACTCTGGAACGAATGTTCCAATATCTAGGCTCAGGACCTATTAATTTGGAGTGAGGCGTGATTCAAGGTCTCCGAAATGGAGGCTTTGATGGGTGATTTGTTTTTGCTGAGCGAAGCGGAGATGGCGCGAATTTCCCCTCACTTTCCCTTGGCGCACGGCGTGCCGCAAGAGCTGGCCCCGCTTATTTGGACAGCGCCCCGCGGAAATAAGGTGGATCACTGCCGGGGTTTGCCGAACGCGGGGCTTTCGCGATTTTGTCGCGGCGTCGGGAGGGCGTAGCCCGACCAGAGGCGCGACAAAATCGTGGCGACGATCATGCCGCCATCACGGTCTCTCCACGACCAAAATAAGCCTCGTCTGGCGTGCGGGCGTCGAGGCTCGAATGCGGGCGCCGCTCATTGTAAAAGGCCAGATATTCGGCGATCGACGCGCGCGCCTCGGACACGCTGTCATAGGCGCGCAGATAGACCTCTTCATATTTGACGCTGCGCCACAGCCTCTCGACGAACACATTGTCGCGCCAGGCGCCCTTGCCGTCCATGCCGATGGCGATTTTCGCATCGAGCAGCACGCTCGTAAAGTCATGGCCGGTGAACTGGCTGCCCTGGTCCGTGTTGAAGATTTCGGGTCTGCCATGCTTTGCCCGCACCTCTTTCAACGCCTCGACGCAAAACTCCGCCTCCATCGTGATCGATACGCGATGCGCCAGCACGTGCCGGTTCGCCACGTCGACGACCGCCGCGAGATAGACGAAGCCGCGCCGCATCGGGATATAGGAGATGTCCGTCGCCCAGACATGATCGGGCCGCTCGATCTTCACGCCGCGCAGGAGATAAGGGTAGATCTTGTGCCCCGGCGCGGGCTTGCTCGTGTTGGGACGCCGATAGATCGCGGCAATGCCCATCCGCTTCATCAGCGTCGCCACATGGCGGCGACCGACGACGACGCCCTCGCGCCGCAAAAGATCGCGCAGCATCCGCGCCCCGCAAAGGGATGTTCGAGATGCAATTCGTCGATCCGCCGCATGAGCTTCAAATCCTCGGCCGAGACGGGCTGCGGCTTGTGGTAGACCGAGCTGCGCGCGACGCCGAGCGCTCGCGCCTGACGGGCGATGGGGAGATCGTGGCTGCGGTCGATCATCGTTTTACGCTCAGCAATCCCGCTTTGGTGAGCGCGCCGGACAAAAAATCATTGGTCAGCGTCAGTTCGCCGATCTTGGCGTGAAGCGCCTTCAAATCGACCGCCGCTTCCTTCGCTTCCGGTTTTTCCTGACCGAAAACGCCCGCCGCACCTTCGAGAAGCTGGCCCTTCCAAGTCGTGATCTGGTTCGGATGAACGTCGAACTGCTGCGCCAGCTCGGACAGGGTCTTCTCGCCCTTGATCGCGGCCAAAGCCACCTTCGCTTTAAACGCCGGAGAATGCGTCCGGCGGCTCTTCTTCGTCATCGAATGCTCCTGATTCGCAGCGAGAATCCTCGCCGCTGTCAGGCAGAAAATCCACTCAAGCTGCTGTCCGAAATTGCGAGGCCGGCTCTGTTGGAGCCGGCTCGGCGTCTTCGATCGTATCTTCGCCGCGCTCGCGGGAGAAGGGCCGAAGCCGGAGCGGATCATGATCGACTCCACTCATCTGAAAGCGCATCGGACGGCGGCGAGCCTCCTAAAAAAGGGGCTCTTTCCCGCTGTATCGGCCGCACGAAAGGCGGGCTGAACTCCAAGCTCCACGTCGTTTGCGACGGCGCCGGCAAGCCGCTTGTCATGATGTTGACCGAAGGGCAGATGAGCGATCACAAAGGCGCGAGGCTGATGCTCGACGCGCTGCCGCCGTCCTCGGCCCTGATCGCAGATCGCGGCTACGACAGCGACTGGTTTCGGCGAGCGCTCGCGGAACGCGGGACCGAGCCCTGCATTCCGCCGACAAAGAGCCGTAAGAAGCCTCTCGATTACGACAAGGCGCTCTACCGGCAACGTCATAAGATCGAGAACCTCTTCGCCAAGCTCAAAGACTGGCGGCGCATCGCCACCTGTTACGATCGATGCGCGCACGCCTTCTTCTCCGCCATATGCACCGCCGCCGCTGTCGCCTTCTATCTCAATCAATGAGTCCTGAGCCTAGGTGTTTCATGATATCTAATGACAATTTGCAACAGACGCCCACGAGCCAGTCCAAAAACCTGAAGGAACTCGCCGTCGCCCGCGACCGGGAGATAGCTCGTTCGCGGGATTTCGAAGCTGTAGAAATCCCGCGTATCTACCTTCAACGCCTCCGAGACGAGGGACTGCTCACGCAACCCGGACGGACGCACTCGCCAACGGCCAAATCAGCGCGCATCGCAGTCTCGCCGAGGCCTCGAAATCCGTTCCTACCGTGGTCATAGGACTGCTGTCGGCCCTGCAGTACCATGAGCTGACGACCCAGCTTCCGTCCCAGGTTTGGATGCTCCTGCCCTCAAAGGCATGGCGCCGAGGCAACCGCCCGCCACACTGAAGATTCTCCGCGCCAGCGGTGAGGCGCTGAAGGCCGGAGTCGAGCAGCGGCTCGTCGATCGGGTGGGTCGTCCCCATTACATCGCCTGCGAAAACAGTGACCGACTGTTTCAAATATCGCGGCAAAATCGGCCTCGACGTGGCTATCGAGGCGCTACGGGACTGCCTGACGAAAAAGCGGGCCACGCGCGACGAAATCTGGCGTTATGCCGCCATCGATCGCGTCCAGAATGCATGAGGCCCTATCTGGAGGCCCTTTCATGACGCGCGAGTCGCTCAAGAATGTCCCGGCCTCGGCGCGAGACCGGCTGACCCAGCGTGCGCGGGCCGCCGGCGAGAATATTCAGCTGATCCTGACCCGCTACGCGATCGAAAGGCTCCTGTACCGGCTCAGCGTTTCGCAACATTGAGGACAGTTCGACCTGAATGGCGCCTTCAGGTCGAAGTCGTCGAGGACGGCGTCGCCTTTCTCAGAGGTCTGAAGCCGATTGCGTGGGGTTTGGCTAATCGCCATTGAAGGAGATGTGCTTCCATCCGAGCGGAGCGACGTGCGCGAGAAGCTCATCGGGGCAAGCTTTGCCCTTCGAGCGCAGCTCATCGACGGCGCGTCCGAGGTGCATGTGCGCAACCTTCACGATCGTCGGCGACGCCGTCGAGCAGAACGATTATACGCACCTCGAGCCGGAGCGCATGCTCGGAAGAATAGGATGGCGGCTTGAATTCAGTGCGCGAACTGCATGAAAAGCAAAGGCTCTGCATAGGCGTCACGCAGTTTGACTATCGAGATGCGACCGCATCACCAGTTCCCAATAGGCTCGTCCTTGCGAAACGAGCTCGTCGTGCGTGCCGCGCTCGACGATCCGGCCCTTCTGCAAGACGATGATTTGATCGGCCTGCCGCACCGTCGAGAGGCGGTGGGCGATCGTGATGGTCGTGCGTCCCTGCGACAGTGTCGCGAGGGCGGACGCCATGGCGTGCTCCGTCTTGGCGTCGAGGGCGCTGGTCGCTTCGTCGAGCAGCAGGATCGGCGGATCGCGTAGGATGACGCGCGCGAGCGCCAGCCTTTGCTTCTCGCCGCCGGAAAAGCGATAGCCTCTCTCCCCGACCAGCGTCGCATAACCGTCGGGCAAGGCCGTGATCGTCTCGTGGATCTGGGCGATGCGCGCGGCCCTCGCGAGCTCATCGTCGGACGCCTCTGGACAGCCGAAGCGCAGATTCTCGGCGACGGTCGCATGGAGCAGATAAGGTTCCTGCGTCACGACGCCGAGCATGTCGGCGAGCGTCTCGAAACGAAGCGCGCGAATATCGACGCCGTCGAAGGAGATGACGCCCGTGTCCGCGTCATAGAGTCGGGCGAGCAGGTAGCCGAGCGTGGTCTTGCCCGAGCCGGTCTCGCCGACGATGGCCACATGGCCGCCGGCCGGAATGTCGATGGAGATGTCGTGCAGGGCGGCGGTCGTGGCGCCAGGGTAGAAAAAGGAGACATTCTCCACCCTGACCGCGCCGCGCATGTCGGCCCGGTGGAGCGCGACCGTGTCGGCGCATTGCGTGATCTCGACCGGTCTGTCGAGATAAGCGAATATCCGCGCGAAGAGCGCGCGGGTCGTTCGCATCTCCCGCCCGATTTCTAGAAGCTGCTCGAGCGGCCATAGCAATTGCTCCTGCAACGCGATCATGGCGACGAGCGTGCCGATGGTAATCGGCGTGCCGGCCTGCATCAGCAGTCCGCCGACCAGTAGCGTCAGCGCCGGAAGCACGGAGAGCGCGAGGTTGATGAGCGCCCATTGCCATTCGCCCGCCGTATGCGCGCGAGCTTCGAGCTTCGCCACCTCTCGGGAGAGGTGCGAGAAGCGATGCGACAAATGCTCGCCGCGGTTCATCGTTCTGGCGAGGATCACGCCGGAGATCGAAAGCGTCTCCTGGATGGCCGACGACATGTCGGCGATGCGCTCCTGCTGCTCGAAAAGGAGCTTTTCGCGCATTCGCGCGACCCGATTGCTGATCGCCACTGTTCCGGGAACGATCAGAAAGACGAAGAGAGCCAATCGCCATTCGAGCAGCAAAATCGCCACGGCGGTCATGACCACTGTGGCCGAAGATCGCGCCAGTTCGTTCGCGCTGGTGGTCACGAGCGATTGCAGCCCGGAAATATCGCTGGCGATGCGCGACTGAATCTCGCCTGCGCGCGTCGCCGTGAAGAAGCCGAGAGACAAGGATTGAAGGTGCGAATAGACCCTCACCCGCAGATCATGCATGATCGCTTGCCCAATCCTGATCGACAGAATCACTTGCGCCGTGCTGAGGCAGGTCGATAGGACAGCGACGAACAGCAGGCCGACGACCAGCGCGACGAGCTGATGCAGATCGGAACGGGGTAGAGCCTCGTCGATGATCGCGCGCAGGAGAAAAGGCGACGACATGCCCGCGCCCGCGCCGAGGAGCATCAAGGAGGCGACAATTGCGATCTTGGCGCGGTAAGGCCTGAACAGTTCGAGAACGCGGCGCAGAGACACATGCGTTGCGGCGACTTTCTCGTAATCGTTCTCGGGCCGATCCATTGCAGGTGAAGCGGTCATTCGATCGTCCGTGCTTGCTCGATCAGCATCGTGGCGGCGCCGTCATTCGGCAGGCGCGTCGCCGCCGATGCGATCGCGCGCTCGGGCGAGCGGCAGAACGATCTCGAAGATCGCGCCGCCGGCCGCGGAGGCTCTGTATTGCGCGCGACCGTGATGCGCTTCCGCTATGGCGCGCACCACGGAGAGGCCGAGGCCCGCGCCGCCATGGCGACGCGAGCGTGAGGCTTCCGCCCGGCTGAATGTATCGAACGCATGGGGCGCGAAGTCGGGCGCGAGGCCCGGCCCCTGGTCCTCGACGGCGATCGCGATGTCGTCCTCCTCCGCTCTCGTCGAAACGCGCAAAAGCCCCGGCGTCGCGTAGCGTTTTGCGTTGTCGAGAAGGGCGAGCAGCGCCTGCCGCAATCGAACCCCGTCGCAGGCCAGGACGATTCGGCGGGTATCGAGCTCGATCGCGAAGCCGGCCTCGACGAGTGCGGGCCGCATGGCCTCGACGGCCCGCCGAATCTCCTGCTCGAGATCGGTCGGCTCGAAACGCATCTCCAGCCGGCGGCTCTCCGACAGAGTGACGATGCGCAGATCGTCGACGAGGCGCGACAGGCCTTCCACTTGCGACAGGAGATTTTGGAACAATTCGTCGCTCGGCGCGAACACGCCGTCGGCGAGACCATGCAGCCGGCCACGCAGGATCGTCAATGGCGTCCTGAGCTCATGCGCGATCGCGGCGTTCCAGGAGGCCATCGCGGCGACGCTATCCTCGAGGCGTTGCGCCATCGCATTGAAGTCGTCCACCAGTCGAGCCGTTTCACCGAGCGATCTGTCGCCGGGCGAGGCCCGCGCCGTGAGATCGCCGGCGGCGATCCCGCGCGCGCCTTCGGCGAGCGAATTGAGAGGAACGAGAATCCGCTTCGTCAGGCGGAGCGCCGCGAAGATCGCGATGACGAGAGCAAAGAGCAGCAGGGCCGCGATCAGCACGAAGTCGGGCGCCTCGGGAAGAAGCGGCGGCGGCCCGGGCGGCGGCGGGTAGTAGGTCAGATAGACGCCATAGAAGACAAAGGAGCCGACGAACACGATCATCACTGCGACGGCGACGACAGCGCTCATCGACAGCGTGATCTGTCGGCTCAAACGATAGCGGGTCATGGCGTCGCCAGCCGATAGCCGACGCCGCGCACGACATTCATCAGGCCGGTCGCGCCGGCCTCGTCGAGCTTGCGGCGCAGATTGCTCATATGACTGTCGACGGTCCGCTCCAGGGCGTCGCCGCCGGGCAGGCAGGCGTCGACCAGCTCGCCGCGGCTGAACGCGCGCGAGGGCGATTTCGCCATATGGGCGAGGAGCCGGAATTCCGTCAGCGTCAGGGGCAGTGGCGCCGCGGCGTCGCCGTCTCGTACCCTGGCGAGAAAGCTTTGAAGATCGATCTCGAGCTTGCCGATGCGCAAGACCGGGCTGTCGGCGCGCGCATTGGTTCGCCGCAGAACCGCTTTCACGCGCGCGACGATTTCGGCGGGATTGAACGGCTTCACCACATAATCGTCCGCGCCGAGACGCAATCCCTGAAGACGCTCTATGTCCTCGTCGAGCGCGGTGATCATGATGACCGGCGTGTCGCCGCGACGCCGCAGTTCGGCCAGCGTCTCCCAGCCGTCGACATTCGGCATGTTCACATCCAGCAAGACGATGTCCGGCTTCAGAATCGCATGTTGATCGAGCGCGATCCGGCCATCCGCCGCGCTCACGGTTCGCAGTCCTTCCCGCGCCAGATAGGCTTCCAGAATCGCGGTGATGTCCGGTTCGTCGTCGGCGATGAGAACGAGCTCGTTCATCGTCGAACGCTCGCGGGCTTGCTGACTGGGCTCACATCGGTCCTCGCGGGTGGGACAGCGCCTTCGCGCGCTCTGGCCGCCCCGACATATGGCCGAAATTCCGGCCGCTGCAAACGCTCCCGACGCCTCGAGAGCGCGGACATCCGCGGTCTCCATCAAATCTCCATCAAATCTGCACGATTCTCGAACGGCGACGGCGTAGGTCACGATCGAACCCGAAGCCTCCGCAATATTCTCGAAAGCGCGCCCATGAATTTTCGCCCGACGATCGCCGCCTTCACCGCCGCCGTGGCGCTCACCGGATGCGACTTCATTTCGAGCGACCGAAGCAAGTCGTCGCCCGTGCGGCCCGAGGTGGGCGTCGTCACCTTGCATCCTCGAAATGTCGCCATCGCCTCCGCGCTGCCCGGCCGCATCGTCGCTTCGCTGGTGGCGGAAGTGCGGCCGCAGGTCGCGGGGATCATTCAGAAGCGGCTGTTCCAGGAGGGCGGTGAGGTCGCCGAGGGCGCGCCACTCTATCAGATCGATCCGGCGCCTTATCGCGCCGCGCATGACAGCGCCGTCGCCGCCTTGCAAAAGGCCGAGGCCGCCGTGCCCAGCGCTCGAGCCAAGGTCGAGCGCTATCAGGGACTGAGCAAGAAGAACGCCGTCAGCACGCAGGATCTCGAGGAGGCCGTCGCGGCTCTGGCCCAGGCGCGCGCCGATGTGGCGACCGCTCAGGCGAATGTCGCGAGCGCGAAGATCAATCTCGACTATACGACGATCAAGGCGCCGATCGGCGGCCGCGCCGACAAATCCTCGCTGACGCAAGGCGCGCTGGTGACGGCCGGTCAGGCCGATACGCTCACCACCATCCGCACGCTCGATCCGATCTATGTCGACCTCGCGCGATCGAGCGCCGCCTTGCTCGATCTGCGACGGGCCATAGACGAGGGCCGCATCCGATTGTCGGAGCGCGAGGTCGATGTGAGGCTGAAGCTCGAGAATGGCTGGGTCTATCCGATGACTGGACGGCTCGAATTCACCGAGGCCAAAGTCAGCCAGACGACCGGAACTGCGACAGTGCGGGCGGTCTTCCCCAATCCGTCGCGGCTGCTTCTGCCGGGAATGTACGCCCGGGCGATCGTCGAGGAAGGCGTCGCGCCCGGCGCGTTCCTCGTCCCTCAGCGCGCGGTCGTCCGCAACGTCGGGGGGCAGGCGACGGCGCTGGTGCTCGGCAAGGACGACAAGATCGAGGAGCGCGTGCTCTCCGTCGGCAGGACGGTCGGCAATAATTGGCTGGTCACGGCGGGGCTCGGCGACGGCGACCGCGTGGTCGTCGAAGGCTTGCAGCTCGTGCGCGCCGGGCAACCGGCGACAGGCGTCGAGGTCGTGATCGACGACGCTACCGGCGAGCTGCGCGAGCGCGAGCCGACGACGGCGAAAATCCAGGCGAAAGGCTGACGCGCGTGATCTCGGCATTTTTCATCGCCCGTCCGATCTTCGCCTCGGTGATCGCGATCGTCGTCATGCTCGGCGGCCTGCTGGCGCTCCTCGGCCTGCCGGTTTCGCAATATCCGGAGATCGCGCCTCCGACGATCCAGATCACCGCCACCTATTCCGGCGCCGATGCGCGGACGGTCGAGAATTCGGTCACCAAGATCATCGAGCAAGGCATGACCGGCCTCGACCATCTCGACTATATGACCTCGACGTCGACATCGACCGGCCAGGCCGACATCTCCCTCACCTTCACCAACGCCGCCAATCCGGATGTGGCGCAGATGCAGGTGCAGAACAAGCTGCAGCTCGTCACCGCGCTGCTGCCGACCATGGTCCAGTCCAATGGCCTCACCGTCACCAAATCGTCGAGCGCCTTTCTGATGGTCGTCGGCTTCGTCTCGACCGACGGCAAGATGACCGGCACGGATCTGTCGGATTACGTCAAGAGCGCGCTCAACGACACGCTGAAACGGGTCGAAGGCGTCGGCAACACGCAGCTCTTCGGCGCCGGCTATGCGATGCGCATTTGGCTCGATCCGGACAGGCTCGCCGAATATGCGCTGAACCCGGGCGATGTCGCGAGCGCGATTCAGGCGCAGAACGCGCAAGTGTCGGCAGGACAGCTCGGCGGTCTGCCGGCGCGCAGAGGGCAGCAGCTCAACGCCACCGTCACGGCGCAGAGCCGCCTGCAGACGCCGGAGCAATTCCGCGACGTCATCATCAAGAGCGCGGCCGATGGATCGCTGGTTCGCATCGGCGACATAGCGACCGTCGAGCTCGGCGCCGAGGATTATGTCAGCGCCTCGACCTATAATGGCGCGCCGGCCACCGGCCTCGCAATCAATCTGGCGACGGGCGCGAATGCGGTCCGCACGGCCGCGTTGGTGAAGGCGGCGATCGATCGGCTCGCGCCGACCTTTCCCGAAGGACTGAAAGTCGTCTATCCCTACGACACGACGCCTTTCGTCAAAATCTCGATCGAGCAGGTGACTCACACGCTGATCGAGGCGATCGTGCTCGTCTTTCTCGTCATGCTGGCCTTTCTGCACAATATTCGCGCCACGCTCATTCCGACGCTCGTGCCGGTGGTGCTGCTGGGAACTTTCGGCGTTCTGGCGGTGGCGGGATATTCGATCAACACGCTCACCATGTTCGCCATGGTGCTGGCGATCGGACTCCTGGTCGACGACGCCATCGTCGTCGTCGAGAATGTCGAGCGCATCATGCATGAGGAAGGGCTGTCGCCGCGCGAGGCCACTGTCAAATCCATGACGGAGATCACCGGCGCGCTCATCGGCATCACGACGGTCTTGTCTGCAGTCTTCGTGCCGATGGCGTTCTTCGGCGGCTCGGTCGGCGTCATCTACCGCCAATTCTCCGTCACCATCGTTTCGGCCATGGCGCTGTCGGTCGGCGTCGCGCTGATCCTGACGCCGGCGCTCTGCGCGACGCTTCTGCGTCCGCCGAGGCCGGGCGTTCAGAAGGCCGGCTTGTTCCGTTGGTTCGATCGCGAGATGGAACGCGGCGCCGACGCTTATCGAGATGGCGCGGCCGCGGTTTTGCGGCGCCCTAGACGAGGATTTGCGGCTCTGGCCGTGATGACGATCGCGGCCGCCGCGCTGTTCACGCGCCTGCCGAACTCGTTCCTGCCGCAGGAGGATCAGGGCTATCTGATGGTCAGCGTGCAACTGCCTGTCGGCGGGACCAGCGACCGCACGGAACGCGCGCTCGATCGGGTGACGCGATATTTTCTCGACCAAGAGAGCAAAGCCGTCGATGGCGTCATGACGGTGAGAGGCTTCGCCTTCAGCGGCCTCGGCCAGAATGTCGGCATGGCTTTCGTCGGCCTGCGCGACTTTTCGGAACGCAAGGCGTCCGATCTGTCCGCGGCCGCAGTGACGGAGCGCGCGACGGCGGCGCTCGCCTCAATCCGAGACGCGCAGGTTTTCGTGCTGGCGCCGCCCGCGATCGAGGGATTGGGCACGAGCAGCGGCTTCGATTTCTATCTCGAGGATCTGACCGGCGCCGGCCACGAAAAGCTCTTGGCCGCGCGAGACCATTTGCTCGCCGACGCCGCGCGAAGCAGGCTCTTGAACGGCGTGCGGCCGAACGGCCAGGACGACACGCCGCAATTTGCGATCGATGTCGATCAGGAAAAAGCGAGCGCCCTCGGCGTCGGCCTTTCCGACGTCAACGCCACGCTGTCCACCGCCTGGGGCGGCGCTTATGTGAACGACTTCATCGATCGCGGCCGCGTCAAGAAAGTCTATCTGCAATCGGCGGCCGATTTCCGAATGCAGCCGGACGATCTCGACCGCTGGCATGTCCGCACAGCTTCGGGCGAGATGGCGCCCTTCTCGTCCTTTGCGTCCGGCCGCTGGGCTTTCGGCTCGCCGCGCCTCGAACGCTACAATGGATCGCCCGCCGTTCAGATACAGGGCGAAGCCGCCAGCGGCGCCAGCTCCGGCGACGCCATGACGGAGATCGACCGTCTCGTCGCCGGCCTGCCGCCCGGATTCGCCCATGAATGGACCAGCCTGTCCCGGCAGGAGCGTCTTTCGGGCAATCAGGCCACGGCGCTCTATGCGATCTCCGTCCTCGTCGTCTTCCTGTGCCTCGCCGCACTCTATGAAAGTTGGACGGTCCCTCTCGCCGTCATGCTGTGCGTGCCGATCGGTGTGCTCGGCGCGCTCGTCGCGGCGCTGATGTTCGGACAGGCCAATGACGTCTATTTCAAGGTCGGCCTGCTGACGACGATCGGTCTCGTCGCCAAGAACGCCATTTTGATCGTCGAATTCGCTATCGACCACCAACGGGTGGGCATGGATGTGACCGAGGCGACGCTGCTCGCGGCGCGCCAGCGGCTGCGCCCGATCGTCATGACGTCCTTTGCCTTCATCCTCGGCGTCGCGCCGCTCGCTTTCGCCAGCGGCGCCGGTTCGTCCGCCCAAAACTCGATCGGCGTCGGCGTCATGGGCGGCATGATCGCGGCCACGGCGCTCGCCATCTTCTTCGTTCCTCTGCTGTTCGTCGGCGTTCATCGCATCTTCGCAGGCGCGCCCTGACGTGCGCGTGCAGTAACCTACGGGAGCGCTGAACGACGCCCCCCAAACGCTCGACAGCCCACCTGGCGGCGGTTTGTCATCAAATGGAAATATACTTCGCATGTAAGTGGTCTATCTCAGCGAAAGGCGAACGATGCTCGGTGGCGACGCAGTGGGCGGAGAGCGCGCGCAGCGGTCGCTCGTTCGATGGTGGGCGTCGGGGGACGTCCGTCGGCGGCTGTCTTGCTCTTTACGTGGCGTTGGACTGGGGTAGCGGGCATGTCGGATCAGGGTTCGCCGACTCGTGAGTGGAGTGGGCGGGAGGCGGACTGGCTCGCAGTCGCCCGACCGCTCGAGGTCAGATGGCTGGTTGCTGTGACGGTGATGGTTCCGGCGCTTCTCGCCGTGGGGGTCTACTTGCTCCGCCATGCGCCGTCGTCGAGCTATTCGAGGGCGCAGGACTCCATCATCGACGTCCGCTTGCTTCCTCCGCGTGAGCACGTCGACCGCACGCAGGAGCCGCCGCCGAGGAACGGGACGGCGTCCGCTATGCTGCCCGAGCGATTTGTGGAACGTTCCGAGCCGACCGATGTCGCCCCGAACTCGAGGCCGACGCCACGGGAACGGACCGTCGATACGCCGTCTGCGACAGAGGCTCCCGCTGCGTCCCCGACCCCGATACTCGCTTCGGACAATCGAGCAGCGGTCGCCTTCCAAAAGGCTCTGCTGGCCCATATCGCCCGGTTTCGGCGGTATCCGGAAGAGGCTCGGCGGGCGGGACAGCAGGGAACGGTGCAAGTGCTCTTCGCCATGCGGCGGGACGGCGCCGTCACCGACGTGCAGATTCGGACCAGTTCCGGCCAGAGCGCTCTCGATGCGGCGGCCGCCGAAACGATCCGGCGGGCGCAGCCGCTGCCGAGAATCCCCCGTGAACTTCCCGACCGGCTGACGATTCTCGCGCCGATCGCTTTTGATATGCTCTGACGCCGGGACCATTCGTCGCAGGAATGGCGAGCGCAGATCGGAACCGCTGCACGGCGGCGTCGTTGCGGATCGGAGAGTTGAGAGTCATGCGCATCGATTTGTCGGCCAAACGGGTTTCTGCGAGTGGGCGGGGGGCTTCCATGGGCGAGGCCGATCGCATCCGCGCCGCGAGGGCGTCGTTCCTGCCGTCGTTTTTCGTAATGGCGTGGGTCGCCGCTTTCGCCTATGCGGCGTCGGCCCAGGACGAGGGCGCGCGGCAGGAGTCGTTTCGCTTCTACGACATTCCCGCGCAGTCGCTCGCGAGCGCGCTGGAGGCCTATGGCCAGGCGGCTGGCGTGCAAGTGCTTTTCGAGAGCCGCTCTGCGGCCGGACGCCGATCTGCGCCTCTGCACGGCAGCTTCACGGCGGACGCCGCGCTCGAGCGTCTTCTGGCGGGAACCGACGTCAAAGTTCGCTATGTCGGGCCCAATGCGATCACGCTCGAGCCGCTTGCGGCCCTCTTTGATTTGCCGCCTGCTCATCCTCTCGCGTCTGCTGATATGTCTCTAGATCCGTTGCAAGTTCAGGCGTCGAGGGACGGCGACCAAGAACTGGCGCTCTTGCGAGATTATAGTGACGCCGTCCGCAGCGACATCGAGCGGGCTCTACGCAGAAATGCGCGGACGCGCTCGGGAAACTACCGTATCGGTGTCAAGCTCTGGGTGGATGATGCGCGCAGGGTCGAACGCGCTCAACTGTTCCAGTCGACCGGCGACAGCGAGCGGGACGCTGCGGTGAGCGCCTCTCTCCAAGGGCTTCTCATCAGCCGGGACGCGCCGACGCATCTGCCGCTGCCTGTTCGCGTCCTGGTCGTCGTCAAATCGCTCAAATAGACACGGCGGTTCCCGATGACCGTCGAGATCGTGTCGCCGCAGCGGCCGAACCGCGTCCGCATAAAGGATATTCGGCGACGCCTGGAGCGGGGCTGTCATAAATTCGTCGTTCAACGTCGTTAGTGACTGCATGCTCTCGAGGTCTCGAGAGCCGGCGTCGTTGGGGCCCGAGTTCCGTGATACAGACCAATCGTGCGCGTTTGTGCAGTCAGCTCGTCGAAAGCTACGACGAATTGCTGAGACGACTCACGAGGCGGTTGGGCTCGTCGGATTTCGCATACGAAACGCTTCACGAGACATTCCTGCGATTGGACCGGGTGGGCGAGGCGGCGGACGTTCGAAGCCCGAAGGATTATATTTTTCGCACGGCCGTCAATATCGCCAAGGATCACAAGAAAGCCGGGCGCAATCGCGTGAGCGCTGCTGCGGTGGATGCGATTCTCGACATTTGCGACGAAGCGCCAGGACCCGCCCAGATCGCCGAAGCGCGCTCCGAGATCGAAGCTTTCACGCGCGCGATGGCAGAGCTGTCGCCGCGTCGCCGCGAAGTGCTGAGGAAAATCGCCGTCGAGGGTCGGACGGCGCAAGAGGTTGCGACCAGTCTGGATGTCACCACCAGAACCGTCGAGGCTGATCTCAGATATGCTTTGACGCATTGCGCGGATCGCTTGAGTCGCAAACGCGTGCTTCGGCTGGGGGGGCCACGGCCGAAGTCATGACGCCGCGGCTGCGCCGTGGCGACGCGCCCTGAGAGAAGGGCGCGCTGCGCGCCGTCCAAAACTCTCTGGCAAAATCGTCTCTCTTTTCTCCATCGCATTTCGGGATAGGCGCGCGCCAGTCGTCTGATGTTCAGAAGGACAGGACTCTTTCGCGCGCGTCGGAGCGGACCTTCGACGACGAGAGCGGACGTCGTCTCGTTCGCGACGGCTTCGGTCGAGTCGACGACC
Source organism: Methylosinus sp. H3A (assembly GCF_015709455.1). Lineage (NCBI taxonomy): Bacteria > Pseudomonadati > Pseudomonadota > Alphaproteobacteria > Hyphomicrobiales > Methylocystaceae > Methylosinus > Methylosinus sp. H3A. The sequence continues at coordinate 4,280 of NZ_JADNQW010000007.1, read as the reverse complement.
CGATCGGACGGTTCCGCGCAGGACCGAAAAATGCGATGCGAGAAGATTGCTCCAAACCCATAGAATCGCATAAAGCTACGCGACGCTCTCGCGTTCTGAGGGAGGATTCTGGCGTGGCCGGCGCCGACGACGAGCCTCGAACCGTGAATGAGCCGGCCGATACGTGCGAGCCTCGCCTCCTGCTGGACGAAGCACTCGGCTGGGTCGCGCGACTGAAAGCCGGCGAGCCCTCTGCCGCGGATCTCGAAGAATTGCAGCGTTGGCGCGCGCAGAGTCCTCTTCACGAAGGGGCGTTTCGGGACGCCGTACGCGTCTGGCGTCTCGTCGGCGTAGCCGGCCGGGAGCTGGCCGCCGAAGGGAGCGAGAAGACTGCCTCGCCGCCGCAAATAATGTCGCCGCACCGGGCGCTGTCGCGTCGCGCGTTTGTCGGGGGCACGATCGCCGCCTCGATCGCCGGGGTCGCGCTCCTGCACCCGCCGCTCGATCTATGGCCATCACTCAAAGAACTCTCCGCCGATTACCGCACGGGCAAAGGCGAGCGGCGAATGGTGGCCCTCGCTCTGGACGTTTCCCTGGAGATGAACACCCAGACGAGTATCGCGGTGAAACCGACGGAGGCGGCGTTACAGATCGAGCTGATTTCCGGGCAGACCGCGGTCTCCGTAGACCTGCCGCAGTCGCGGCGGCTCGTCGTCCTCGCAGCCGGGAGCAAGATCACGGCGAACCAAGCGCGCTTCGACGCGCGCTGCATCGATGGCGTCGTCTCGGTGAGCTGCCTCGAGGGCTCGGTGAGCGTCGAGCAGGGCGAATTCATGTTGCGCTTCGGCAAGGACGAGCAAGTGTCTTACGGCGCCGACGGCGTCATGCGATCCTCGCGCGTCGATCCGCGTCGAGTGACGGCTTGGCGGGAGGGGCTGCTGCTCTTTCACGACACACCGCTCGCCGAGGTCATAGAAGAGGTCAATCGCTACAGGCCGGGCAAAATCATCATCGCCAACGCCGATTTGAGTAGACGCATCGTTGACGGCGTTTTTTCGCGTCGATCGGCTCGAGATTTTCGTGGAGCAGGTTCAGCGCCTGTTCGGAGCCCGCGCGCTGGCGCTTCCGGGCGGAGTCGTGCTTCTCGGTTGACCGGCCGCCGCACCACGGTGCGTAAAAGCGGTCCTCTCGAAATTCTCGTCGATCTGATCTCGCGAGGGGAGGGCTCCGTATTTTTTCGTAATTTGATTTTCGGGTCCGGGCTAGCCGAGTCGTCTTTCGAACGAGGGGGCGCGTTTGATCGCCGCTCCGGGCGGCGATCAAACGCGGGGAGCGCGCTTCCTGCGTTGGTGAGGAACCGAATGGTTTTGTCCAGTAGTGCGCCGAGCGGCCGCGTATATACGCGGTTTCGAAGCGATGTCGGTCGTGACTTTGTCGCGGTTCTAGTGATGTGCGGCGGCCTGTCGGCGTCGACCGACGCTTGGTGCATGGGCAAAGCGCAGAGCGCTGCGGCAGGAGGCGCCGCTGAGGCGACGTCCCCGGGAAAGGCGGCCGCAGAGACGAGAGCGCCCAAGCCGCCTGCCTCCGCGAAGGCGGAGTCGGAGAGTTCCGCGTCGTCGGCGCGTTTCGATATCGATGATTTCGTCGTCGACGGAGCCGATCGACTGACGCAACTCGAGGTCGAGGAAGCGATCTATCCATTCGTCGGCCCAGGTCGCACTGCCGCCGATGTCGAAAAAGCGCGCGCAGCTCTCGAAAAAGCCTATCACGATAAAGGTTTTCAGACGGTCGCCGTATCCGTTCCGCAACAAAATGCGCAAGGCGGCGTCATTGTCCTCAAGGTCGCCGAGCTCAAAATCGGCCGCTTGCGCGTGAAGAGCGCGCGCTTCTTCGACATCGACCAGATCAAGGCCAAGGCGTCCTCTCTGAAGGAAGGAACCGTGCCGAATTTCGGCGAGGTGACGAAAGATATCGTCGCGCTCAACCAATGGCCGGACCGGCGCGTGACGCCAGCCTTACGCGCCGGCGTCGCGCCAGGCACGGTGGATGTCGATCTCGAGGTCGAAGACAAGTTTCCGCTACATGCGAACATGGAGTTCAACAATCGCCGCTCGCCCAACACGACGCCTCAGCGGATCATCGGCACGGTGCGCTACGATAATCTTTGGCAGCTCGGTCATTCGCTGAGTTTCACCTATCAGGCGGCGGCGCAGAAACGCTCCGACGCCGAGGTCTTCTCCGCCTCCTATCTCGCGCGCGTGCCGGACGTCGATTGGCTGGCGGTGCTCGCATATGGGCTCACCTCGACGAGCGACGTCGCCACCGTCGGCGGCGTGAATGTCGTCGGGCCGGGCCAGACTGTCGGATTGCGCGCTGTGATGTCGCTGCCGGCGATCGAGAATTTGTATCATTCCTTCTCGGTGGGGCTCGACTATAAGCATTACGGCGAGGTCGTCAGGATCGGAACCGAAACTTCATTCTCCTCGCCGATCACCTATAATCCGCTCGTGGCGACTTACAACGCTACCTATCAGACCGAAAATTTCACGACACAGCTCAACGCGTCGTTCACTCTGAACATGCGTCCCGCGAGCAGCAACGCGACCGCATTCGACAATAAGCGCGCCTATGCGTCGGGAAACTTCACGCGCTTCAACCTCGATGTCTCGCATCTGCAGGAGCTGCCGGGCGCCTTCCAAGGCTATGGCCGGATCGTCGGCCAGAATCGCCGACGGGCCATTGGCGTCGAGCGAGCAGATCAGCGTCGGTGGTCTCGACACCGTGAGGGGCTATCTCGAATCTGAGGTTCTCGGCGACACCGGAGCCGCCGGCACAGTGGAGCTGCGGCAGCCCCAACGTCGGCGAAATTCTGCAGGATGCGGTCAAACGCGAAGCCGGCGCAGATCGCCTGCCGGTAAGCCTGTTCAACGAGTGGCGGCTGTTTCGGCTTCGTCGACAAGGGGGTCGTCGAAGTCATTCATCCGCTGGCCGAGCAGCAGGCGCATTTCAATTTGTGGAGCTACGGCTTCGGGGCGCGCGTCAAGCTGCTCGACCATGTGAGCGGCATGTTCGTTTATTCGATGCCGATGATCAGCCAACTCTATACGCAGGCGAAGGAGCCGCGCCTGAACTTCCGTGTCTGGGGTGAATTCTGATGACGACGATGACGTTCGACATGCCCATTCGATCCGAGCTGCGAAGCCGCCAATCGGCGCTCGAGTTCGCGAGCCGCCGCTTCCGCATCGCCTCGATGCTCTTTTGCGTCGCTACGATGATGACATTGTGGTCGTCCTCCGCATTCGCCTGGTGGAACGACGAGTGGCAGCTTCGCAAGAAAATCACCATCGACGCCAGCGCCTCCGGAGCCAATATCACGGATCCGATCGGCGCGACGCCGGTGCTGGTGCGACTGCACATAGGCAATTTCCGCTTTTCCCTCGGCCAAAGAGGATGGTGGCGATCTGCGCTTCGTCGCCGGCGACGACAAGACGCCGCTCAAGCATCACATCGAGAAATTCGATCCGCTTCTAGGGGAGGCGTTGATATGGGTGGCCGCGCCGAATGTGCAGCCCGGCGCAAAGACGGACATATGGTTGTACTATGGCGACAAAAAGCCGTCTCGACCGCTGATCCCAAAGGCGCCTATGATGCGGACGCCGTGCTCGTCTATCATTTTGCGGAACGCGGAACGCCGGCGCTCGACTCGTCAGTGTGGGGCAACAATGCGTCGAGCGTCGGTCAGCCAGCCGATGGCGCGATCATCGGCGGCGGCTTGCGGCTCGACGGCCGCACGCCTCTTATTCTTCCCGCGTCTCCGCCCTTGGCGCTCGCCGCTGGCGGCGCTTTCACCTTTTCGGCTTGGGTCAAGCCGGCGACGCTCGCGTCCGATGCGGCGCTCTACAGCCGCCGCGACGGCGCCGATGCAGTGACGATCGGCCTCGACAATGGCGCGCCTTATGTCGAGGTGACGACAGCGGGCGCGGTCACGCGCAGCGCCGTCGGCGCGCCTTGGACTGCGAACGCTTGGCGGCATCTCGCCGTTGTCGCTGGCGCGGGGCGCCTCTCGCTCTATGTCGACGGCCGTGTCTATGCGACGCTCGACGCCAGCGTTCCAGAGCTTCGCACGAGCGCTGCGATCGGCGGCGAAGCGGGCGCTCCTGGCTTCGTCGGCGATATCGACGAATTGCAGATCGCCAAGAGCGCGCGTCCGGCCGGTTTCATCAATTCGCTGCGATCGGACAGGGGCCGGATCCATCCAAGCTCATCTCCTTCAGCGTCGACGAAGAGACCGCGAGCTGGTT